>SKNI01000536.1 GCA_007120615.1 Myxococcales bacterium
CGTAAAAAAAGGACAGATAGATATCTTTGAGCACATATTGGCGAGGGGGATAAATCTTGCCCACACCCACCATCGAAAAAATGATCTTTTGGTCACTCACGTTTTTGGACCCCTGAAGAGAAGAGCTATTGCTGAATTATATCGTCTACGTCGATGCGAATAAACTATGCTCTATCTGTGCCGGGCGGCAAGAGCGAACATCACCAAAAATGATAAAGTATCCAGCCCACGACATTATTTCTTAAATTTCTGACGCATCTTTTTCTCCGCCGCCGACATCTCCCCATCGGAGTGAACGACCCGGATATTATTTAACTCCGACGGGGTCAGATCCCAATTTTGAAGCGACGTTTCCAGATAGGCCGCCGCCAGAGATTCCACGTCTTTTACCTCGTCGAGTTCTGCATCGACCATTTTTTGAACCCGACGCCGAACCGGGCCGGGGTCTTTCCTCGGGCCGGGATCTTTCCTCGGGCCCCGGTCTCCGTGGGGCCGTACCCCTTTTGCTTCCCGCCCCCCGAGATAGGCGGTCAGTTCATTGGCCTGGCGCAATTGCCGGATGCCCGCCACCGTCACCATCTCTTGAAAATCGATGGCCAGTCGCGACTGGGCTTCCAAGAGTCGACCGAATCGCTTTCGCGACAATCCCAGCACCGTAGCCCCGCCGGAACCGGCCCTCAGCGTCGCCGATCGCCTCTGCTCACGCAGAAGGGCCAGTTGTCCCAGAAAGCCGCCTTCTGAGATGGTCGCCAGTCGATAAGTCCTTCCCCCCACGACTCGCAAGACGTCGACCTCACCACCGGCTACAATATAAGCCGCTCTGGCAGCCTCGCCTTCCAGACAAATCACCGACCCGGAGTCAAATTCACGAGCCACCGTCGCCGTGCTCAACAACGCTCGGTCCGCCGCGCTCAATCCCTGTAAGACTCCCGCGGGCTTTAACTCCACCTCTTTTGCAGGCTCTCGTCCGCGGTCTCGGGCCTCCTGCATCGCCTTCAAACTAGGCTGACGCGGTCCGGTAGGCGCTCGTTTTGCCTGGAGCATGCCCGAGAGAAGCTCATTGGTCTCATCGAGTCGACCCGCCAATTGGTGGGCCACGCCCTGAACCACTCGCGAAAATAGCCCCGGAGCATTCTCTTTTAGAGAGTCCAGCATTGTCCGAGACAACACCAATACCACGGCCTTATCCACCGCTCGCACCGTCGCCGATCGAGGAGCCGGGTCGATACTCGACATCTCTCCCACCGACTCTCCCACCCGCCGCCGACTCACCACCGTTGCTTTCTTCTCTCCCATCACCTCAATCACCAGCCGCCCATCTTCAACGACGGCCAGATAATCACCGGGATCTCCCTGGTGAAAGAGAACCTCTCCCTTCTGCAGCGATCGGGTCTTGAACACCGGCGCCAACATCGTACACTCTTCCTCCGTAAGCCCGCCGAACACAGGAGTCTTCTTCAATAGCGCTGCCCGTGCCTCTCGCGAACCCATGAACACTCCTTAGCTAACGTTGAATATTCGTCTTCTTTACCCAGTTTACTTCACTGGACAATCGCTCGTACAGCATCTCACAACCTATGAATACAAAATCCTCTCTCGTCATCCTCTGGGATGTAATGAGCACCCTCGTATATGATCCCATTCACCAGGAGATCCCCGATTTCTTCGGTCTCTCGCTGCAAGAACTCTATGATACCAAACACCCCACGGCCTGGGTTGATTTTGAGCATGGAACGATCGATGAGGCCCGTTTCTACGAGATCTATTTTCCCGACCGACCCAACCCCATCGACGGTACCGCGCTGCGAGAAATTCTCTTTGATGCTTACCGCTTTCTCGAGGGTATCGATGCGCTCCTCGACGAACTCCACAAAAATGAAGTCGAGATGCACGCCCTCTCCAACTACCCCTCCTGGTTTGAGATCATCGAAGAAAAGCTGTGCCTCTCCCGATACCTGCAGTGGACATTTGTCTCCTGCAAAACCGGCCTTCGAAAGCCGGACCCCAGCGCCTATCTCAACGCCGCCTCCACCCTGAATCTCGCCCCGCAGAGATGCCTCTTTATCGACGATCGCCAGAAAAACTGCGCGGCTGCCGAACGGATCGGGATGGACACTATCCTCTTTGAAGACGCCCCCTCGCTTCGCACCGAGTTGGATCGCCGCGGTATCCTCTGAGCAACCGCTCACCCGATCAGAAAATCTCGAACTCTCTTCGCCATCCGGTCCGGAGCCGCCATATGAACATGATGCCCTCCCTCGACCGCCATGATCTCCAGATTTGAGATCGCCGATGTGCGCCGCTCGATGATCTCTTCTTCCACGGGCCATCCCGAGTCGGGCCGCACCAATAATACGGGGCACTCAATGCCCCCTAAAAATGCCATCACCTGCTCCTCGGTCAGCCGGATTCGGGAACTGGCTCGAAGGCGCCTGTCGAAATCTAAAAACCAACTCCCCTCCTCATCTTCCTTCGCGCTTCGCCTGGCCAATAATTGCAGACTCTCACTGGAGAGATCTCGACGGGCCCGACCCAGAGCCGCGACCAATTCGTCCATCGACTCGTAGCGTCCAGCCTCTTTGTGGCGCAGCAGTTTTTCCTGACGCAGGCCCTTCTTGAGCTGCTCCACCACATGCTCCGGCGCCATACTCCAGGGTCCGATCCCGTCTAAAAAAACCATCCGCTCCACCCTCTCCGGGGCCACCGCCCCCACCAGCGCCGCAATCGCCGCCCCCATCGAATGTCCCAGGATCGAAAATTCTTCCCAGCCCAGGGCGTCACAGACCTCCAGAACCGATCCCACCCAATCGATGAAATGGTAGGCCCCATCTTCTGCTCGCCACTCCGAGCGGCCATGCCCCGGAAGATCGATGGCCACCAGATGAAGCCTTTCCTCGATCAACGGCCCCAGGGCATCAAAACTGGCCGCATTGTCGAGCCAACCATGGAGCGCCACCACCGGTCGGCCCCCGGGGTTGCCCCAAACCTTCGCTGCGATCTCCAATCCTCCGACCTTCAATCGTTTTTCCTGATTTCCCAAGACTTTCTCCTCACTTAAATTGAATCTCAATCACCTGTGCTTACACTTGTCACCTGGTATCATAGAAGGTTCCTCTCATCTGTGAAAAGCCATGAGTGCTCCACTGATCATCACCGACTGCCCCAGACCGAGACGAGCCGTAGCAGACGATTTCGCCCCTCTTTTGGGCGACTTTGATCTTGACGCCTTCGACAAGCATGACGCCACCATCTTCGGCCTCGACAGCGACTTAAGGCTCGCCTATTTCAATGAAGCCTGGGTCCGATTCGCCTGTGAAAACGAGGGGACCGTCGACCTCGTCGATCCGTCAAAGGCCCTGGAAAGCCCCGTCCTCCGCGGCATCACTCCCGATCTTCGTCCGTTTTACAGGGATGCTTTTCGCTCCGTTCTCGACGAGCAGAAAGTCTGGGACCATACCTATGATTGCTCCAGCCCCACTACGGTGCGCTTTTTCCACGTCGAAGTCCTGCCCCTTCACGACCCGGCCACCGACAAGCGGGGCCTTCTGATGGTCAACTCCTTCACCGAGCCCATCGGTCCATTTCCCATTCGCACGCCGAACCCACAGCCGAATCCAAAGAACTACATCTCCACTGAGGGCTTCCTCACCGAATGCAGCCACTGCCGGCGCTTTCGAAGAGTCGACCGTCCCGAACAATGGGACTGGCTGCCCGAATATATCAACAACCCACCGAGGCCGGTCAGCCACGGCTTATGCATCGTATGCCTGGAATATTATTATCCCCGGTGATCAGGTGTGCTCCAATATCAGGTCCTGCAATTCGATCACCTCTCGATCTCTGGCCATCAATACTGCCGCTTCCAGAAAGGTCTGCAATTGCCGAACATTTCCCGGCCACCGATAGCTCGTCAGCCAGCCGGCAAGTTCCTCGTTGATCTCTCGGCATCGTCCATCATAGCGATTGGCAAACTTTCTCAAAAAGATCCGGGCCAGGGGAAGTATATCTTTCTGCCGCTGGCGTAAGGGAGGTACGTGCATTCGATGCGGTTTTAGCAACTCCAAAAGATCCCGTCGAAACTGGCCCTTTTCACATAGGCTCTCCAGATCCCGATGGCTGCTGGCGATAAATCGCGCATCCACCGGCCGGCCCATCACATCCCCGATCCGACGCACTTCCTTCTCCTTCAACACCCGGACCAATTTCCCCTGAACCATCGGTGATAACCGATCGATCTCATCGAGAAAAATCGTCCCTCCCTCGGCCAACTCGAAGATCCCCTTCCTCGCGGCCACCGCTCCGGTCAATTCACTTGCCACACATCCGAATAACTCGAAGTCCACTAATTCCGGGGGGAAATCGGCACATCCCAGCCGTATCAGCATCCCTTCCTGACGACTCCCCAGATGGTGCAATGCCCGGGCCAGAAGCTCCTTGCCCGTCCCCCCTTCCCCGGTCATCCACAATGGATCTTCGTCCTCGGTTCGCTCGTGAAGCTCGTCATAGACCTGGCGCATCACCTCGCTTTCACAGACCAGATCTTTGAATAGATAATGACGACGCTCCCGCTCTCGAAAATAACGATTTTCCTCCTGACAACTGCGCAGTGTTTGCCTCATTCGGTGTTGCCGTATCAACTGCACCCCGGGAGGCCCGAAGAGCTCGATGAGCTCCGCGCTGGCCATTGGCTCTAACCCCGGGCCCGGGACTCCAATGATATAAAACGCGCCTAGAAACTTCTCATCGCTGATGGGAATCAAGAGATCAACGCGGGCGTCATCGAGATGCCGAACGACGATCTGTTCGGTCTTCAACGCCGACTGCAGGCTCTGATCGCGCGCCAGCAGACAGGCCAACGCCCCGGCGCTCTCCTCTTGTTCTCCGCCCCACACCACCTCTTGATAAAACTCCTCCGGCCCCGCCCAGATGAGCGCGGCACATCCCTGAATGCTCTCCATATCGAGACATCTCAACGCCTCTCGCCTCAGGACCTCAAGGAGCACCTGCCATCCTCCCCCGCTGGCCAACTCCCGATACAGACCACACATCATCGAATGAGTGCTCTCCGGGAGATCGACCTCCACCGCTGAGACGTCCAAGAATTGCATTTCCTCACCATTTTTCTGGTCAAAGTCACTCATTTCGTCTCCCCCTCAGGGTCCACCAAGGTTGGGGTGGTGCCTTCGTCCCACCACTCATCTTCTAAACTCTCCACATCCTCACCGCTGGCGGTCAACTCCAGCTCAAACTCCTCCAGCGTGGGCACTTCTCCCACATCGGGCATCGCCATCTCGGAATCCGCCCCCCGGGCCTGAATGCTGGCCCAGGTCTGCAACCGAAAAGCATCCCGGTTGTCATTAACCAGGGAAGTCACCCGACGCATCGCGGCCTCGCACAGCTGATATTCATTCGCCACACATTGATGATAGCCCACAATAAATAGCCGTCGCGCTCGTTCCTGGTTCTCCATCTTGGTGACCTGTTCCGAGTCGTCCTCGATCTCGGCCTTTGCAGCGGCATCTTCGGCGTCCATAACCCCATCAATGACCACATCCTGGCTATAATAGATCAGATGTTGAAGGGCGACGCGCTGCTGTTGTTGAAGCTGGCGATCGCGGTATTCCTCAATGCTGGCGACCATCCACGAAGAAAATATCACCAATACCAACACCGCAGCCCACCACTTCACCACGTATTTTATCGCCGCCTTTCCAACACCCTTCTCTGGACGGGGCGCATAATGAGTCTGAATTTTTTCGCCGTACTCCCAGGCCTGGCGAATTGCTCGATACCAGGGGTAAATCAGAAAAAAGATCACCCCAAAGCGCTGGGCCTTCTGAGGCTGACCGTTAAACACCTGACCCGCTCCCGGAGCGATCCCGCTCAACACGGCGGCCACCAATGGCACATGGGGTGGCCTGGGATCGTAATTCTTCGGCGCGAACGGTGGCCGCTCCTCATCATGTTCTACAAAGGCCTGGCGAACCTTTGCGCCGTCAAAGGCCTCCGGAGCCCTGTCTTGCTCCCCCTCTAATTGCTCCTCTTCCAATTCCGCATCGAATCCAGCGTCGAAATCCGCGTCGAATCCAGCGTCGAATCCAGCGTCGAAATCCGCCTCGAAATCCTCCTCGCCAGAGTTCCGATCTTCATCGAAGCCTTGCTCCTGCGGGATCTCGCACGCCACCGATGCTTCAATCTCCTCCTCTCGTTCTTCTTGCCCGAGGCCGGGAAATAAATCGGCCCAGGCATTTCCCTCCATATCATTTTCCTCCCAGAAGAACTCTTCTCCGTCTTTCTCGCTCCCTTCAAAGCCAGTCTCTTGCGAAGAGTCTTTGCTTTCCGGTGGCTCGCTGTCCCGGCGCAGGAGCAACTCCACCCCCTCCACGTCCGTTGCCGTCGAGACCTGGGCTGGGATCTTTCGCCTGCTTAGCTCTCTCTGAAATTCTATGGCCTCCGAATAACTCAGCTCCCGCTGGATGATCACGGTGCCTTTAACCACAGCCTTTTCCACCTCCTCGGTGGGCTGTCCCAGCAACTCCGCCAATCTCTGCGCCAGTGTCGCAGCATCAATGGCCGTCTTGGACGCCGTAATGGTTACCGCATAATTCCGTGCCATGGCACCTTGCATTCAAAGGAGTGATCGACAGCGCCTATAATAACTCACCCACCCTATCAAGACCAGAGCGCCCTTGGTTCCGGGAGTGATCCACGCCCGGGCTGAGCCTGACCTTGCGTTTTTCTAGTCCCATTTACCTGTCGACCACCATAACCGGTATTGCCGGTCCTCTTGGATATCTTGTGGCCATCATGATACAAATTAGCCAGACGTAGATTCACTACATTTCTACCCGATACCCGCGGTCTCTAAGACCCCGAGGAGGCCTGATGCGTCTCTCATTTTATGAACGATATATCCGAACCCTCGCGCTCTTTTTCGCACTGGGGAGCCTCCTATTTTTGACCGCTTGCCCTCTCGACTTCGCGGATCTCGATGAGCCTCAAGTCCTGAATATGACCATCAGTCCTTCTACCATTACCCACGCCGAGACGGGCTCTACCCAGGCGTTCAGCGTTGAAATCAGCGTCGTCAATTTTGATGACGAACCGGACTCCGCCCAGATATTTATTCAGGACGGAAACCGTTCGGCCGCATTCAATGACGACGATCTTCATATCGACGGAAATCTCATCCTCATCGACAATATCGCCTATAGCTGGTTTCAGGGATATAGCCCCGGAGTCTACGATATTGGTGTGGAGATCAGCTCTCCTACCGTCTCGCTGTTGCGAGAGACCAACGTCGCTACGGTCACCATTGAGCCCTGAGCGAGACTGTTGAGTCCTTCCTTCAGAGCAGGTACGAGGTAGAAAGTAGCATCCTCGTCCTTATGATTTGGCTGTCGCCATCATCCACCCTTTCTTTTCGGCGGAGTTCATATTATGGCCGAGCAACTCACTCCCCGGCCCCAGAGCGGGTTTCAAGCCGCCATTGAGGATCTCACCGACGGCCTCTCCCGGCTTGTTCGCCAGCATTTTGATCTGGCCCGCGCTGAAGTGCGCCAGGAAGCAACGGAGATGAGCCTCTTCGCCCGAGCAGCAGCAATCTGCGTGGGACTGTTTTTGGTCGGCTACGCCCTGTTGCTCGTCGCCATCATCCTCACCGCCGCCTGGCTCGGTGGGGTCGGGCCGATGGCGATCACTGCAATCATTTTGGCTCTCGCCCATCTGGGCGGAGCGGCCATCGCCTACTGGCGCCTCGATATCCACAAAAAGCAAAGCGATCTCAGCCTCCCCCAGACCACCGAAGAACTTCAGAGGAATAAGAAATGGATCAAGGAGATTCGCGAGAACTCGTCCCCCAAACTTACAGCGGAGAACTCATAAGGCAGAAGCCTCAAGACCCCGATGAAATCCGCGCTGACATCGAAGCATCCCGGCGCCAGATCACCGAAAGCCTCGGTCAACTGCGCTCCGAAGTCTCCACCACCGTGGAGCGGGCCCTTGACTGGCGAGGATGGGTTCACGATCATCCCGAGACTGCTGTCGGGATCGCCTTTGGGATTGGCCTGTATATGGGGTTACGCTGACCCGAAGGTGAACTCACGACCTTGACCTCAACTCCCCGGTGTTCATTCTTGGGCCGACTACAGAATGGACGCAAGGGAACTCATCTATCAGATTTCCCACACGAGGATTACCCATGACTGCTTCGCCCCCCCCTTCTTCGGGCTCCGAAACGGATCGCTCCAAGAGTACCTCACAATCTGATCCCGATCTCGCTCAGCGCTCCCGGGACGCAAAAGAACGCCTTCAGAGCCGTTATCAAGATATTGAGCAAACCTACGGTGATACCCGAGCCCGCCTTGACGAGTTCAACGAAAAGGCCGTTGGCTTCATTCGTGAAAATCCCGGTGTCTGCATCGTCGGAGCCATCGCCGCAGGCTACGTTATCGGTCGCCTCGCTTCTCGTCGCTGGCTCACGTAATTTATTTTAGCCTTCATCGCTTCTTCGGAGATCTAAATGGCCGACCAACCCGATTTTCAATCTCAGCACATCATCGACGAGTCCCGACAACTCGCCGATGATGCTCGCCACCTCTACGACACCATTCGCCGTGAAAATCCCATCGGCCACTATTATGAGCGCAACCCATATGCGGTTCTCGCTGCTGCCGCCGGTGTCGGTTACGTTCTCGGTGGCGGGTTATTTTCTCCCTTCACCCGGCGGATACTTCGGGTCGGTCTCAAGACCATGGCCCTACCCATCGCTGCCTCTCAACTCCGCGAGCTTGCCGGACGGGGTAACGGCGATGATATTTCGATCGGACACAGCGAATAGATAGCAGAACCGTGCTATACTCCGTTCACCCACAAACCCACTTGTCCCCTTAGCTAAGGAGCATCAGATGGACTGGAAAAAAGTTGTCAACGAGGTAAATAAGAACGTCGGTGACAAATACGACACCGGCGTAGACTCCCTTCTCGATCGCATGGGCCTGGAGCCCAAACGCTCCGCCATGGACGTCATCTTTCCCATGCTCGGTGTCTTCGGTGCCGGCATCGCCGTCGGAGCCTCCCTGGGTGTTCTCTTTGCTCCCAAGCCGGGCGACGATCTTCGACACGAGCTCCGCGAATCAATCGAAGATATGCGCTATAAGAGCAAGGAAAAGATCTCCGACGCCACCGAGAAGGTTACCGAAGGAAACTCCCGCACCGGCACCACCACCACCTGAGCCGGTCGCTCAAAAAACAAAAAAGGCGCGCCTCCCGGAGAAGGGACGGCGCGCCTTTTTTGTCGCTAACTCTCGACCCGCTGACCGAGATCACCCCACATTATCAGCTCGAAGACCGCTTCAATACGCCGACTGCGGTACGAAGATAATATCTCCGGGCAACAGGTTTAGATTCCGCTGTCTACCTTCCACGATCTCCTGCATCGGAATCCGGACCTGGACCTCCACCCCATCGATCGTTCGAGTCAGCTTGGTGTTATTGGGATTTGCCCGCTCTGAAAATCCTCCGGCCAGCGCAAAGGACTCGATGATGGTGATCTCCGTTCGGTACGGAAAACTTCCCGGACTCTGCACTTCCCCGAAGATAAAGATCCGCTTGGACTGATATTCGGTGATCGTGCACAAGACGCTAGGCTTGCGTAAAAAGCCATTCTTCAATCCTTGCGTAAGATGCTCCTCTACCTCGGCACAGGTCTTTCCTGCGGCCTGGAAACGGCCCACATGGGGATAATTCACGGTACCATCGGTGGCCACTGTAAACTCGCCACTTAAGTCGGACTCGCCGTAGACTCGCAGATTAAACTGATCTCCCACCCCCAATTCACCGGTAGGCGGCAAATCGTGTTGCTGCTCCACAAGGGAGAGATAGCCCGGATCCACCCGGTCCGTGCCGCACCCGGCCATAAACAGCGAGGCTGCGGCGAGCGCGATCAGCGCTATGATTCCCCATCGTTTCTTGTTTCCCATGATCACTTAGACTCGTTGAGAAAGTCGTGTCCCGATTCGACACGTTCAGACGTGTCAGTACGTCAGCGTCGTAGACAACACCACATGGTGACGTTGATAATCCCGAAGTAACGTTTCGTCCGCTGCACCCTGAATCAAGATCTCATCCTCGGAGAAGTTGGATCGAAATGAATACCGCAGTCCAACATCCCATCCTTTTCGAATCCCGTAATTGACCGTTCCGTTGACCCCCAGCAGCAAATCAGAGAGTTGATCCGGGAGATCAATCCTATTTTGCTCGGTTTGAATCTCCCCAACTCCCAGGCTCGCATAATTTCGCATCTGGGCATCCACATCGACGCCGAGGCGAAGGCGATTCCCCACAAAACCCTGCTGATAACCGGCCACCGCCCGATGGTATTGATAAAAGTTACCGATCGATGAGTCGTTAAATCCGTACCGGTATCCGAGCCGGAATCGATTATCAAATTCTATATTTCCGAATTGATAGCTCAGAGTGGTCTGTGCCAGGGCCTGTTGCGTTGTCGGTCCCACTTCGTAGAAGCCCCACCCATAACCACCACGCAGGTTAAAGCTGATCCGCTGGGTAAACTGGCCGGCCACCCCCCCCATCACTCGCAGGGGACTACTATCGGAGTTGATCAACCGCCCATCCGGGTTATTGATTCGATCTGAACCCAATACCGGCTCCTGATATCGAATCATGCGATAATCTACA
>SKNI01000324.1 GCA_007120615.1 Myxococcales bacterium
CCACGTGATAGCGACGCGCCGGGATGGTCATGGTCAACTCCACTCGGACTCGGGCGCCGGCTTTGACGACCCAATTTCCATCGTCGTCGCGGCGTACGTCATCATCGTTGTCGACAGCTTCGTAAGTTCTATCTACCTGAAAACCCTGATCGAGAGAGGGTAGATGTCTTGATTTCGGAGCGTATCGAACCCCGACGCGGTAGTACATCCGGCCCTCTCCGTCTCGCTGCAGCACGACGGGGCGCACGTCTTCGGCGTCGGTCAATCCCTCGTGCAAAAAGCTCATGGGCACCTGCATTGCAGAGCGCTCGGTGGTGCGGCCTGCGAAGGTGTGCTCCAGGATCTGATCTTCTCCAAGCCACACCCGGGCCACAAAGTCGGGCTCTACTTCTTCGTAGTGGTCGAAATAGCGCCTCAAAGCCATCAGGATGAAGACGTTCTCCTGGGTGTTGGACCAGCGCCCCCTGGTTCGATGGCCCATCAGTCCCCGGACGACCTTCTCGACCAGCGGGTGGTCGGGGTTGACCTGCATCAGGCCGTCCAAGACCACCCCGTCGGTGCGGCGGGTGGTGTGTAAGATCTGATGAGAGCCGGAGGGATAGGTCTCCTGGAATTCGGCGGTGGCCGAGGTCTCCTGGACCTGATTTAAGATCCGCTGCAAAAAGCGCTCTTCCCACTGGGTGTCTTCGGCCAGCGGCAAGAGCCAGCCCAGGGCTTCCATGGACAACTCTTCGAGGCCCCGGCGGCTGACCAGATCGTCGAGGTCGCGTTGTGGGACCGAGCCTCTGCGGTGGCGCACGTAGAGTCCGTAGGCCTCCACGGTGGCGGCGCTTCGGGGGTGATAATCGCGCACGTGATTTTGCATATTGCCCAGGTATCGGTCGGCCTGTTGAAAGACTCGATTGGGCACGTCATAGCCCGCTTCTTTGGCCTGCCAGAGGGCAAAGGTGGCGTGGGCGGTGAGAAAGGGCCAGGACTCTTTGGAGCTCGACCAGAAGCCAAAGCCTCCGTCGCTGCGCTGGTCTTGCACCAGGCGGTTGACCCAGCCCTCCATGGCAGCTCGCAACTCCGAAGAGGTCATCAGATCGGGAGCGTCGAAGGCGTCGAGCACGTCGTAGAGAGCCAGGACCGATAGAATCCGGCTGGCTACCTGCTCGGTGCAGTAGAATTGATAATTGGTCAGGTAGATAAAGGAGTCGGTCAGCGCCTGAAGCTGGGTCGACGAGGTCTGTACATCGAGGCCGCCGAATTGGGCGTAGGCGTCCGACGGGACGCGAAGTGCCTGCAATAGGGCGTCTTCCTCAAAGAGAGAGCCGTAGGTGGCGAAGGCTTCGGTGGTCGCCGGGGTCAAGATCGGGAAGGTGGCCATCTCGGCGTCGCCGTGGGCGCCGCTGGCACCCACCACCTGCACCCGGGCGCTTCCGGCGCTCGTCGACTTCGCTCGCCAGCGGACCTCGACGCGGTCCGCGGCCGGGACTTGCACGCGGCGGCCGGGAGCTTCTAACCACTCCAGGTTGGGGGTCGCTCGGAGGGCGAGGTCTACGGCCATGGGCTGAGCGGTCTGATTCTGGACCACCACGGAGAAGTCAAATTCGTCGCCCACGTTCAAGAAGCGAGGCTCCGAGGGCCGGACCATCAGGGGCATCCGGGCGGTGACGTCGGTCTCTCCTTTTCCGAAGTGTTGATCTCCCTCGATGGCGACGGCCATGATTCGGTACCGAGTCAGGCTCTCGGGCATGGTCTGAGAGACGCTGACTTTTCCATTATCGTCGGTGGTGAGATCGCTTCGAAAGAACGCCAGGGCGTCAAAGACCTCGCGAAGGTTGATCGGATCTGGCTGTGCTCCGCCTATTTCAGCGTCCATACCACCGCCGCCCATCCCAAAAGCCTCGACGGAAGGAGCGCCAGCTGCGCCCGCCGGAGACGGCGCGGAGCGCTCCATTCGCCGCCGCGGCGCACTTTCTGAAAGTTCCATCGGCATATCCGCTTCAGCTTCGGCCACTTCGTCCTCGGCCTCCAACAGAAGCCAGGATCTGCTGCGCACGTCGTTCACTTGAGCCGATCGCTCCGGATAAAAGACCGACAAGGGATCGGCCAGCGCGTAATCACTGAGTCCCAGGATGGCCTCGTCCACCGCAAAAAGAAGCACCTGAGCGTCGCTGACGGGCTGGCCGTCGGGACGCAGGACCTCCACATCGACGTCGATGGTCTGACCGGGAATGATGGCCTCGGCTTCGGGGGTGATGCGAACGTCGAGGCCTCTCGGAGAGCGGTCGACTTTTAGCTCGATGGAGCCCGATGCGAAGCCGTCGGCGGCGTACGCGTCGTCTGCGGAAAGCGCTTGAACCGAGACGTGAACGTTGGGAATCATCTCTTCTTCGATATCGATCTCGACGACGGGGTCGTCCTCGGTGATCGTGACCTGTCGTCGATCAAAGCGTCCGTCGCGGCGAAGCTCGACGACCGCTTCCATGGGGTAATAAGGCGCCTGCACAAAGAGGCGGGCTTTGTCTCCCACCGCAAATTCTTCGGACTCCGGGATCAGCATCAGCTCACCCTCTTCGGCGGTCTGAGCGCCGCTTCGGTCCTGGCCTGCGACCCAGAAGTTGAGCTCCGACTCCGAGACTCTGCCCTGCGAGTCGGTGACTGTAGCGATGGCCTGATAAGACCCGGGAGCGAGCCCATCGAAGGAGCAGCGTACCGCTTCCGTGGTGGATGTTTGTGCGCACTCGTCGACGGCTGACAGGTCTTGTCCGTGGCGGCGTTGCTTGATCTCGATGGTGATCTCGCGGTCTTCGACGGCGGTTCCGTCGAGGTCCACGGCGACGGCTTCTACCTGCCAGGCTTCGTCGCGTTGAACAAAGGTCTTCTCGGCTCGCAGTCCCACGTAGACCGACGAGGGATGCACGAGCACCGACTCGTTGGACTCCCAGCTCTGGCGGTTGACGTCGGTTACCGAGATGGTGGCCGTGACCTGTCGGGGAAGCCCTCGCTCCGGGGTTTCAAAACGGGTGCTCAATGCGGCGTGGCCGCTGGCATCGGTCTGTCCTTGAGAGCCCTGATGGAAGGCTTCGGGCAGGACCTCAAAGCTGGTTCCGCCGGAGCTATGAAGACCGTGCAATCCCCCGCGATGCCAGGGCGACCACCAGGGCGTCCAGGCCCCAAAGGACCATCCCTGCCAGCCGGTGGGACGATAGCTTCCGGTGCTCTCCGTAAAGCGCCAGCTCGTCGGCGCGCCCACCAGCGCTCCGCCTGCAAAATAAGAGGCCGAACCGTCCCAGTAGGTCTCCTCTCCCACCATATGAGGTCCCTCATCGGTGGAGAGCGAGACTTCGTATTCGGGGCGGCGAAATTCTTGAATCTGAAAGCTGTGGTGGGCCCGTGCTTGACCCTGGTGGGTGACCGGGGCGGTGGTGCTAAATTCTATCGATCCCGTACCCAGATTTGCTCCCTCGGGGATCTCAAATTCCAGCTCGAAGCCGCCAAAGCGATCGATGTCCACGCTGCCTGTAGCGATCTCATTTCGACGCGGTTCGCGGACCGTATAGCTGACCTGGTGCCCGGAACTTATGCCGGAGAGCGAGCTCCTCGGAGAGTCCTGAAGCGATCGCATCCAGCCCCGGATATGAGCGGTTTCTCCGGGCTTATACATCTGGCGATCGTCGACGATATACCAGAGCATATTGGTCTGATAGGAGCGGCTACTCCAATTCGAGGTGGGTGAGAACCATTGGACCTGTCCGTTGACCGGGATCAAGAGGGAGTCGTCTCCCTTTTGCACCAGGATGGGTTGATTGATGGCGGAATTATTCTGAAAAATCGAAAGCCTTGCCTGACCGTTTTCGGCGGTTCTGGAGATCGTCTGGTCGCCAATTCGAAGCTCGGCGCCTTCCACGACCGATCCGTCGGAGAGGGTAGTCGTTTTGACGTAGATATCGCGCAGGTCACTGCTCAAATCGGCGGCCAGGTCGGTGCGCTGAACCCAGTACACCCAGCGAGGGGTGTTATGGTGTGCCCAGGGTCGGGGCTCGTCGATGATGACCATGGCGTGGCCCCGTCCATCGGACCCGAAAGCGGCAGATAGATCGACGTTGATCTCCTGACGCTCCCGGCGCTCGGATCGGGAGAACCGCAGCTGCTCCTCATGGACCGGCTCCAACCAGAGATTGTCGCTTCGTCGGCTATGATAATTTTGAAACCGCTCCCAGTCATCGGGGGAGACATCGAAAACCCTGACTCTCAAGCGAGAAAGTTCGGCGACCATGATCGGTAAGGTCGCCGACATCGACGATGGTCGAATCACCATCGGAAGGTTTGGCCCCGCCATAAGGGGCGCGTGAGAATCGAATTTCTGGGCTCGAGATCTCCGGCCCTGAATGGTCTGCTCGAAGGTGTCCCTCAGATCTGCAGAGACTGTAAATGTATAGCGAGTCCGAGGCTGAAAATCCCCGCTGATCATAAGGTTTCGATGCTGGGCTACGGCCGTGAGGCCGTCGACCGGCGGGTCGCTCTTGATCTCGATCTCCTGGTCGGGATCGACGGGATTGGTAAATTGCATATAGACCTGCATGCCGGGACGGCAATCTCCTCCCCAGCCGCACCGAATCGACTCCAGGTTAAAGGCTCCGCGTACCCGGAAGGTCGACGACTTGGTCTCTCGACCGACCACCGGGCCTTCTTGAGAGATGATCGGCCCATCCACCGATACCGTCACCGTCGCCCCGTCGGAGTAATCTTCGGTGGGCTTAAAAAAGAGTACGCGATTTTCACGGGTGGCGTGGTCCAGGTTATAGCGTTTAGAGACCTCATCTCGCTCATCACCGGCGAGCAAACGCATTCCAACATGTCGACGGGAGACGGACACCTGGATCGACTCGGCGGTGCGTTCGTCGATGGGCTGATTAAAGACCACCGCCACCGGGGTATTCGCTGCGTGGGGGCCGCCGCCGGGATGAATCCACTGGACCTCGGGCGCCGGGGTGGCAAAAGCAAAGCTCAAAGATTCTGGGAGTCGCTCTCCGTCGATGGCTTCCAATCCGGCGGCCAGTCGGATGTCGAATTCTGTGGCGTTTGGCCACCCTCGGGCGGGCTCAAAGATCAAGGTCTGGGTGCCCAGCCACCGCCAGCGCCCCTCGACCTCGGGCGTGAGCGAGACTTCGGGGATGGCCTGATCTCCGACGGCGCCCACCTCCACGACCGGTCGGTCAAAGGCGATGGCCACCTGAAAGGGCGGGCTGACCTCTCCCTCCGGTCGAAATGCCTGCACCTTCAGGGGACCGTCGGGGGTGGCCTGCGCCGATGGCGAGCTCAGGTCCGGAGGCCAGTCGCCCTCTACCGTATCGCCGGTCAACGGCGGCGGCATGCTATCGGCGCGTCGCTTAAAGGCCACCAGGTCAGCCTCGTCGGCATCCAACGCCGGAAGCCTGGCCAATAAGGCCTCGATCTCCGAGGACTCCAGCGGCTCGCCGGCCACCGTTCGAAGGGGCTCCCAGCCCCGGTCTGTAGGCGGTAGAGGCATCGTTTCTTCTCCCTGATGAGTATGGTCGCTGACCGGGCGCTCCGTGGGACTGTCATCACTTCGGGACGGACATCCCACCATCATGATCAAAAGAGTGAGGGTCACCAGCTTCGAGATCGACTTCTTCATGATAGCAGTCCTTCCACAAGTCCAAACCAGGCCAAGAGTCACAGAACAATACTATCTGAATAAACGAAGGGATAGGGAGTTGGATCTAAAATATTTCGTGAGCGAGAACGGACCACTCTGAATAGGCCCACCCCGTCGCGTGGTCGGTCCTGTGACTGGCAGCAACAAAACAATCGCCAGCGAGAGTAAGAGCTATGCATATTTCATTTCACCACCACCCGTTCTGTGCGGCTGCGTCCGAACGTCTCCGGGGCGTACATCTCCTCGGCTTTGGCCGGCATCGCCACAAATTCGCCGGGCGTCGTCGCCCGGGCTACATAACTATAGGTATAGACGCCCTGGCTAATCAGAGACGAAAACGCCTCGACTCGCTCATCGCGCATATTCTGATGTTCGTACCAGGGCCACGCCCACCAACCCCACCATCTGCGCCGGTCCGACGATCCACCGGTCAGTCCCGACTCCACTTCGCTGACCGCAAGGGCGGTGTTGATGGCCTCGAATCCCGCGGGCAGCCAGTCCACCAGAGCCACGTGGTAACGTCTGGCCGGGATGGTCATGGTCAACTCCACCCGAACCCGGGCGCCGGCTTTGATGACCCAGGTCCCGTCGTCGCTGCGGCGAACGTCGTCTTCGTCGTCGATGGCGGCGTAGGTTCGCTCCACCTGAAAGCCCTGGTCCAGCGCCGGGAGATCCCGTGAGGTCGGCGCATAGCGCAGGCCGACCCTATAATACATCCGGCCGGCGCCCTCGCGACCGAGGACCACGGGGAGCACATCGCGGCCCTCCTGGAGTCCCTCGTGGAGAAAACTCATGGGGACCTCAACTCTGTGGCGGTCGGTGCTCCGGCCCTGAAAGCCGTGCTCCGAGATCTGGTCGTCGCCGAGCCAGGCCCGGGCGATAAAGTCGGGCTCTACCTCTTCGAAGTTGTCGAAATAGCGCTTTAAGGCCATCAAGATAAAGACGTTCTCCTGGGTGTTCAACCATCGTCCGCGCTGTCTGTGAGCCAGAAGTCCCTGGACGACCTTCTCGACGAGATAATGATCGGGGTCGACCTGCATCAGACCGTCGAGGACTACCCCGTCGGTGCGCCGTGTGGTGTGCAGAATCTGGTGGGCGCCGGCCGAATAGGACTCCTGGAATTCGGCGGTGGACGCCGTCTCCTGGACTTGATTTTGAATCCGCTGCACAAAGCGCGCTTCCCACCGGGTGCCTTCGGCCAGCGGCAAGAGCCAGCCCAGACTCTCCATCGATAATTCTTCCAGCCCCCGGCGGGTGATCAACTCGTCGAGTTCCCGCTCGGGCACACCGCCCATTTGATGACGAACGTAGAGCGCGTAGGACTCCACCGCCCCGCCGCTTCGCTCGTGATAATCGGCGACGTGACGCGGCATATTCTGAAGATAGGAGGTGCCTCGCGCTACGACCTGGTCGGGCACTTCATAGCCCGCCTGCTTGGCCTGCCAGAGGGCAAAGGTGGCGTGGGTGGTGACAAATGGCGAGGACTCTCGAGAGTTGGTCCAGAACCCAAAGCCCCCGTCCTGTCGCTGGTTGGAGATGAGTCCGTCGATCCAGCGACTCACGTGAGCCTGCAACTCGTCGGCCTTCGGGAGATCGGGAGCGCCGAACGCCTCGAGCACTTCATAGAGCGCCAGCACCGACAAGATCCGACTCGCCAGGGACTCGGAGAAATCAAAGCGATAGCGCGTCAGATAAATCAACGCATCGGTCAACGCCTGAAGTCGGGTCGACGAGGTCTGCACGTCGAGGCCGCCGAATTGAGAATAGACATCCCGGGGAACGCGCAAGCCTTGCAATACGGCGTCTTCCTCAAAGAGCGAGCCGTGCGTTGCGAAGGCTTCCGTGGTGGCCGGCGTCAAAATTGGGAAGTTCGCCAGCGCGGCGTCGGCGAAGTCTTCGCTGGCCGCCACGACCTGCACGCGGGCCTCTCCGGCGGAGGTGGCCCGGGCCAAAAAGCGCATCTCCACGCGTTCCGCCGGGGGCAGCAAAAAGCGTCGTCCCGGCGTCTGCAGCCACTCCAGATTCGACGTCCCTCGAAGGGCCAACTCCACGGGCATGGCGTCAGCGGTCTGGTTCTGCACGACCACGGAGAACTCGAATCGATCGTCGACATTCATAAACCGAGGCGCCGACGGCCGAACCATCAACGGATTTCGAGCGGTGATGTCGGTTTCGCCTTTGCCGTATCGGCGCTCTCCTTCCAGGGCGACCGCCATGATTCGATACCTGGTCAGGCTGTCGGGCATCGTAGCTGTGACGCGGGCGGTTCCCCGGTCGTCGGTGACCAGGTCACTTTGAAAAAAGGCCAGGGCGTCAAAGACCTCTCGAAGGGCGATGGGCTGGGAGGCGCTGTCTCTTGCGGGAGCGGCCGTGCGGGCCATGCTCGGTCTGGGGGCTGACGCCATCTCTTGCGCAGCCAATCCCAGCCCTCCGACACCGCTGGCCGATCCCGGAGCTCCGAAGCTCCCCCTACCGCTGGATTCAACGTCTTCGGGAGGCTGCAACAGCAACCACGACCGACTTCGAATATCGTCCATTCTCGGCGCCCGATTGGGATAAAAAATAGCCAGTGGATCTCGCAGGAGATAGTCAGAGAGCCCGAGCACCGCTTCATCGACCGCAAAGAGCAGCACCTGGGCGTCTTCGACCGGATTGCCCGCCGGGTCGAGGACCTCCACGGCGACGTCGACCTCCTGGCCCGGTCGAATCAGGTCGGCCTCCGGGGCGATCTTGACCTGCAGACCTCTTGGCGACCGGTCGATCTCGAGATCGATGGAGCCCGACAAGAATGCATCTACCTCATAGGCATCATCGGCGCCCAGCGCCGTCACCGAGACGTGGACGTTGGGAATCATGGCCTCTTCGATCTCCACCTCGATCACCGGATCTTCGGCGGTGAGCGTGACCACCTGGCGGTCGTAGCGCCCGTCGCGGCGAAGCTCCACGACGGCTTGCAGAGGGTAATAAGGAGCCTGCACAAAGAGCCGGGCTCGGTCGCCCACGGCATAGGTCTCCGACTCCGGGATGAGCTGCAAATCGCCCTCTGTGGCGACCTCGGCCCCCTCGCGATCCTGGCCTGAAACCCACACTCGGGTCTCCGACTCCGACGTGCGGCCCTCCTGGTCGGTGACCCGGGCCGTGACGAGGTGACTACCCGGGGTAAGACCTTCAAATACGCAGGTCTGGGGCTCTAAACCAGACCGAAGCGCGCAGCCTTCGACGTCGGCAAGCTCCACCTCCAGGGTGACTTCCAATCCCTCTACGACATCTCCGTCGATGCCGACGATCACGGCCTCCACTTCCCAGTCTTCTTCGGCGTGAATGAACGACTTCTCGGACCGAAGCCCCACATATGCAGACGCCGGATGAACCAATGCCGACTCCGAGGCCTGCCAGCTTTGCCGATTAACATCCATCACCGAGATTGTTCCTCGGACCTGACGGGCCAGTCCCCGGGAAGGAGTTCCAAAGAGCGTGGTCACCTCGACTTGCCCGGAGTGGTCGGTCTCGGTCTCCACCATGGACCGATAGGTCTCTGGCAGGACCTCAAAGCTGCTCCCATGGTACGGAGCCGACCTACCCCAATAGGACCACCAGGGCGTCCAGACCCCGAAGGTCCACCCCTGCCAGCCGGCGGGCCGATAATTTCCGGCGGACTCTTCAAAGCGCCAGACCGTCGGCGCTCCGGCCAGCGCTCCTCCGGCATAATAGGTTGCCTCGCCACCCCAGCGGGTTTCCCGGCCGACCAGATGGGGACCGGCGTCGGTGCTCAAGGATACGGCGTATTCCGGTCGACGAAACTCCTGAATTTGAAAGCGATGCTGATGGTTATAGGCGCCGCTGTTGGCGGACAAACCAATGGTCGCCGTCCCCAGGTTGGCCTCTTCGGGCACGTCGAAGGAGAGCTCAAATCCCCCGAAGGCGTCGGTCTCGATGGAGCCGGTAGCGATCTCATTTCGGCGGGGCTCGTGCACGGAATAGTCGATGTAGACACCCGCCCCGACACCTCGAAGTTCACTCCGCGGCGTATTCTCCAACATACGGATCCAGCCCCGAATCCGCACCGACTCGCCGGGTTTATAGATCTGGCGATCGTCGACCACATACCAGATTGGGTACTCCGTCGGTGGTTGATATCTCCAATATTGCCCGGGGCCTGGATAATGGGCGTTCCCGTCGACAGGGACCAGCAAAGAGTCATCGCCATGCTTCACGACGAGAGGGGCGCTATTATCGACGGGAGCCGAAAAGGAAGCCTCTCCATCGGCGTTGGATTCTGCCACCTGTTCCGGTCCAAGATGAAGCGCGGCCCCGGGGACCTGGGCCCCGTCAGAGAGGGTAGTGACGGTTGCCAGGAGCTCTCGATAATCATTGCTGATATCGACGGCGAGGTCGGTTTTTTGCACCCAATAGGCCCAGCGAATACCATCGGACTCGTCGGGATATCGCTGATAATAACCGTAGTTGGGCCAGGGATCGGGACGATCGATGACCACCATGGCATGACCTACTCCGTCGGACCCGAGAGCCCTGGATAGATCGACGTCGACCTGTTGTTTTCTCTGGCGTTCTTCGAGAGAAAAACGAAGGTTTTCCTCGGCGACGGGCTCCATCTCAAGCCCGCCGAGTCCCACGTTATAAGCCTGAAAGGTGCTCCAATCGTCGGGGGATACATCAAAGACTCGCACGCGAAGCTCGGCCAACTCTCCCACCATTACCGGAAGAGTCCGCGACATCGACGCCGGCCGAATGACCACCGGTTGATTCGGACCCTGCACAAAAGGCTCATAAGGTCCGATCTCAATAGACCTCGACAGATCGCCCTCGATGGTCTGCCCGAAGGCGTCTTTCAGGTCGGCGGGAACGCTGAACTCGTAGCTGGTCCGGGGTTGAAAATTGCCGGTGATCCACAATGCGCTCGACCCACCCGATGCAGGCAAGACATCGTCTACCGACGGAGTCGTGATGACCTCCACCTGGCCGCTGGCCACGGGGTTGGTAAAGGAGAGAC
>SKNI01000519.1 GCA_007120615.1 Myxococcales bacterium
AATACAAGCGAGACCAACCTCTCGTTGAGCTGTTGAAAGGGAATGACCATAAAGAGAAGGAGCAACATCGCCAGAAGCGGCGATTGCAAAAGTAGACCCGGGACCAGAACCACAGCCATCAGCAAAATCACGGTCTGGGTGCTGGAGAACCCCCGGGGCAATACCCGAGTACCGTCGTAGGCAGCGATTCCAAAATAACGCAAGAGCTGGGCCAATAAAAAGCCCATCAATCCCAGTCCCATGGCGATCAATAAAATAATCGCCCCTTTCAGGGCCCAGCCGATTCGCGTATCGAGCCACTGGTAGCCGGTGCGAACCCCCTGGATATAGGGGGCCACCGCTCGGTGAGGAGCTGTGGGGGCAGCGGAGATGCGAAATCTGGCGAGTTCTAATTGAGCGTAGGGTAGATGAGGAGCCAGGTGATGGGCAGAGTCCAGAAGCTGCTCCGTCTGGGAGTCATCAAGCTCCGCGCGTCCTCCGCGAGTGGTGGCCACCGCGGCCAGCGAATAGGTCGGAAGACTGGCAATGCCCAGGCTTCGAGCATCATTTTGCAGCGCCTGTAGTTCGGAGACTCCCGGGCTCCCCTCGCCGACGACCCGTTTCCAGAGCCGCCACTGGACCTCAAGATTCACCGGGCTGGTGGTGGCTGTCGGCAAGGGGCTGTTGTCGTCGGGAACGGCACTCTCCGACATCCGCTCGATCATCCGACCCATATTCTGGGTGTCCGTATCGGCGTGAGCCGGCAGCGCGAAAATAGCGGTCATAACACAGAGGATAACCCCCACAACGACACGGGTCCAAAACTTCATCCAGTGGATACCCGCCCGCCGATAGAGGTGAGATTGGATGGGAGCCATACCTTGTCTTACGATTTGTACGGGATGTGGAAATTAATTCGTGGCTTCGGCGACATCCGAAGGACTGCTCTGATTGTACGCGCCATGGGCTTTGAGATTCAACCCAAATTAACAACTCGTCACGTCCGGTCCCTCCAACCCCTCTTGAAATCCCTCTGATAATGGGGTGTGATCACCCCGCTGATAATGGGGTGTGATCCAGGTCCGTCGGTACTCGGTTGCGAACCGGCAGAACAACGCTGGCGGCGGCGCTTCGCCCTCGCGGTGGCGGTGCCACAGCTTCGGCCTTGCTTCTAGCCAGTCGTTGCCCTGCCGGTCCGACCCTTCGACCGACGGACCTGGATCACACCCCTGATAATGAGCGCCTTTGCTTGATGAGTTCGCATCAACTACGATTGCGCCAGAAAATCGTATCGCCCTGCGGTGACCGGAATCGTACACAGGTCGCCATTTCGAAAATCGAGTCATTTATCAAGGAGTCAGAACGAGATGACAGAAACCCTAAGACCAGGACGGCAGTCGTTGAAGCGGGCTGCGCTTATTTCATTTCTCTCCATCGCAATGGCACTCGCCGGTTGTTCGGAGAACGACGCGGAGACGGAGGGATGCGAAACCTCAGAGGAGTGTCCCGAAGGTCAGATCTGTCAGGATGAGATCTGTATCGAAGGAGAAGGGGATGGGGACCCTGATGGAGATGGAGAAGAGATCGTGATTGAGGAGGAGGATTATCTGATCTCCTTTCGAGCGCGAACGGCTTCGTCCTTCCCTAATCGAACGGCTGCTGTTCGAGTGCTTGGAAGTCGCGACGAATCCGATAACGACCTCCTCACCGAAGATATCGACTGCGTGGAGGCCCATTCCTGTGGGGTGACCAAGGACTTCGCTCATTTTATTGAAATTCGCGAGACCGAACCCGGCGAATATGACGCCTATTCAGCTCCCATCGATGCGGCAACGATGACCATCAGCGGAAGCCCGGAGCGCTTTTTGGAAGGAATAAGCAACCCCCGATTGCGTGGCAACGGAGTCATTTACCGTCGGGTCGAAGAGGGTCGCTATGTGGGTTATTATCACGGTCCCGGGGAATCTGCAGAAACGATGGTCGCCGGTCTGGCCAACGTGGGTGCGTCTCCGGGACGCGGTTGGGATGCCGACCCCATCGCGGATCGGGCCATTGTCTTTATCCCCACGCTGGAATCGGTTGATATTCGTCTGGGGAAAGTCAGTGAAGAGGTCGATAACTCCCATCTGGTCTACACCTTCGGGCGAGAAAATTTACCCGGTGATGCGGGAAGCCTCTACAGTGAGCAGGCTCCCACCGGGTTCTCCGACGATGGCCGCTACGTGGTGTTCACCACCCGCGGCCCCAATGCTCACAATAGCTGCGTGACCAACGACGATTGCACCGGCACCAGCCATATCTGTGGGACCGAAGATCGCTGTGTGGCACTGGAGCGAACGGCTCATATCTTCGATATGGAGCATGTCGACTCTCTGGGCAACTCCTGTGACGATCATGACGCCTGTGGTCCGGTGCATCGATGCGATTCGGGCAGCACTGATTTGTCCGGCGGAACCTGCGCTCCCCAGCGCGTGATCATGGGTGTGCCTGCCGGCCTGACTCAGGGTACTCCTGCTCAAACCGGTTGCGTGGCCACCCGGGCTGACGGAAGCTATAGCTATACCGACATCTCCCAGCCCATGACCTTTGGCCCCGATGGCCGACTCTATTTTGTCGCCAAACGAGATTGCGTGAAGGGAACGGCCAGTGGAGATGATACAGAGGCCAATATCCCAAAGACCGCTATCATTGCTGCGGATATCGAGACTGGCGAATTTGAGGAGGTCTTCGGAAATACGGCGGGCGTAGATTTCAACGATGCCAATTGTTATGACACCGTAGAAGATCAAATCGACGTGGAGAACTGCATCACAATGATCTCCGGAGCTCG
>SKNI01000280.1 GCA_007120615.1 Myxococcales bacterium
AAGCGCCTTTGCTCGATGCGGACGGGGACGTCCGCGCTCCGTCAAATGATGAAAGTTTTCAACGTTACCGACTGGCTCCGATCACACCCGTGCTTCCCGTAGAATTTGCATGACGAGCCGGGAAGCGCTACCATCGGCGGGCCTATGGGTAGAAATTGATACTGTGGAGAATACGGGATGATAAATATGCGAAATCGATTCGGGATTGTCTTTATCGGACTACTATGTCTGGTAGTTGCGGCGTGCTCCGGAGAAGACGTCTCCACTGGGGAAAATCAAAATCAGGACCCCAATGGTGCCGATGTGGGTGACGTCGGTGACGGTGATGCTGACGATGTCGGTGACGGCGATACTGATGATGCTGGCGACGGTGATACCGACGATGTCGGCGAGGAACCCGATGTCGATGACGCAGGCGACGATGAAGAAGAACTCGTCTTTGAAGATGTAGACCCTGTAGACTGCTCCTTTCCCTCTGATGATCCCGACTGTGCCGATGGTGATTTCGGTCCAGCTTCGTTATTTACACGAATTCATCTCGTAGAAGATGACTCCTGCTGTGCTGACTTCACCGGTGACGGGGAAGAGGACAACCTTCTCGGCTCCGTAATGGGCGCACTCTCGGGGGTGGATGGATTTGAAGATATCAACGCCAATATCGCTCATGCCATCTCCACAGGAGATTTGATGTATCTTCTGGAGACCAAAAACTGGGTTCATCCTGGGTGGGATTCGAACCTCGACCTTTATATTCACGGCGCGGGAAGCTCCGATCATTTTATGAGCGAGAACCTGGCCGGAGAGGGATCGGCCTATCTGGAAAACTGGAGCATGATCTCCGGAACCGATCAACGGCGCTACGGATTCGATGAAGCCTATGTTCATGATGGTGTCTTGCATGCCTCCGGAGGAAGCTTTCAGATTCGGTTTCCCGGACTGATCGATTCGATTGATGCCCGCATGGAAAAGGTTTCGCTACAGGCCAATGTCGTTCAAAACCCGGAACCTGATCTGGCGGCCGGTGGGGGATTCTTCTTGCGGGAAGGTAGATTTGCGGGAGCGATCATGCGGGACGCTCTCTTTGAGACCATGAATGAAGCTGCCATCGATTGCGAGTGCATGGGCGATGACGTGGTGTTGTATTTCTATGAGCCCGGCGGAGATCGCTGGGGTTGTGGCCTCAAGGAAGAGGACGTGCAAGCCTGTGTAGGAGGCACGCAGGAATGCGTCGCCCTTGCCAATCAATCCCTCTGCGATAACCTCGCCCTCTTCTCCGGGGCAGCTGACGTGGAAGTGGACGGAGAAAGAGCATTTTCGGTAGGCGCCTACATGGAAGGGGTCAGCATTGAGATTCGCGGAGTCGAGGAAGACGATTGAGATTCCAAGATACTTGCCGAAACCGAGATGCGGGGTAGATTTTCTCCACTCCAATACCAGTATCATTGCTGAGAACTACGTAAGAGAAGCTAACCGGTACCCGGCGAGGTGAGATATGTGTGGAATCGTGGGCTATATAGGCGCCGATCAATGTGCGAATTTACTGCTTTCCGGGCTTCGACGTCTGGAATACCGGGGCTATGACTCCGCGGGGATCGCCATCGCCGATAATGAAGGCCAGGTCCGGGTTTGTCGGGCTCAGGGAAAATTATCGAAGCTCGAAGCGGCTTATCGGGCCGATCCCTTCGATGGAATGATCGGCCTCGGTCACACCCGTTGGGCGACCCATGGACGTCCCACCGAGACCAACGCTCATCCCCACCGCGTGGGTCGGGTCATCGTCGCCCACAACGGCATTATTGAAAATTATATGGCTCTCAAAGAGGAGTTGACCCTCGGGGGACGCGAGTTTCAGAGCGAGACCGACACCGAGGTCGTCGCCCATCTCATCGATGAGGCGTTGGCTCAGGGAGCCGCCACATTGCACGAGGCAACCTGGGAGGCCCTGGATCGAATCGAGGGCTCCTACGCCCTGCTCGTGATGGAGACTGAGAATCCCGATGAATTGGTCGTCGCCCGTCACGCATCTCCTATGGTGGTAGCCCACGGCAATGGGAGTGCTTTTGCAGCATCCGATGTCCCGGCGGTCTTGAGTCATACCCGCCAATTTATCTTTTTAGAAGACGGAGATACGGCCGTCCTCACTGGTGACGGGATCACCCTCTTTGATGGGAATCGTCAGCCGGTCAAGCGCGACACCAAACGAATCAATTGGGATCCGATCTCGGCAGAGAAACAGGGCTACAAGCATTTTATGCTCAAAGAGATCTACGAGCAGCCCGCTCGGATCGTCGACACCCTTCGAGGGCGCGTCAGTGTCGATCGCGGCGAGGTAAACCTGGAAGAACTGGGTCTCGATAAAGACGCGGTGGAGAGGCTCGACAAGATCGTATTTGTGGCCTGTGGAACGAGCTATTTCGCAGCTCAGATCGCAAAATATATGATCGAAGAGGTCGCTCGCGTTCCCGTAGAAACCGAATTAGCCAGTGAATTTCGCTATCGAAATCCCCTGGTCAGTGACCGAACACTGGTCATCGCAATAAGCCAATCAGGAGAGACCGCTGACACCCTGGCCGCCATTCGAGAGGCCCGAGAATCGGACGGCGTTCTTTATACCCATGCCGGGCCCGAGATCGGGGTCGCCAGCACCAAAGCGTTTACCACCCAATTGGCAGCCGTGGCGATGCTCGCTATCCAACTGGGTCGCCTAACCGGCAACCTCACCGTGGAGGATGCCCGGGGATTGATCACTGCTCTTCGACAGGTCCCGGCCGAGATGGAGACCATGCTTCAGGATACGAGCCTTTATG
>SKNI01000613.1 GCA_007120615.1 Myxococcales bacterium
AACTCGAGAGTCCCTTCCCGAAGAAAGACGGGCGGCAGCTTCAACTCCTCTCGAATCTCCTGCACCCGCCGCCGCACCATCATGGCCGACCGCGGTCGATCATCGGGATGTTTCTCCATCAAATCGGCGACCAGAGTGCTCACCGTCTCTGGGATTAGCTTCGGATAAGCCTCCGAAAGCCGCGGCGCCGGGCGCTGAATATGATTCATCAACACCTGGAGTCCGCTATCGGCCCGAAACGGAAGATGACCGGTGAGCATCTCAAAGAGCACCACCCCCAGAGAATAGAGATCGGTGCGCTCGTCGACCGATTGATTCTGTGCCTGCTCCGGCGACATATACGAGGGAGTTCCGCAGATCATCCCGGTCTGGGTCAGCTGGGTCCCGATCTCTTCGGTTCGGGCGATCCCGAAATCCAGAACCTTCACCTGGAAAGTACCATCACTGATCGGCAAAAGGATGATATTATCGGGCTTCAGATCTCGATGAACGATCCCTCGAGAATGGGGCTCCGTAAGTCCTGCACAGACCTGATAGACCACGTCCAGAGCCAGCGCCACGTCCAGTCGCCCTCTCTCCAGAAGAGCTCCCATATCGGTTCCGCGTACCAACTCCATCACCAGATAGAGAAGTTCGTTGCTTCGATCTTGGCCGAAGTCGATGAGGCGAACGATATTCGGATGGCTCAACTCCGCGATGACCCGGGCCTCCCGAAAGAAGCGCTCCATAAAGAGCTCCTGTCCCTCCAGATCGGGACGGACCACCTTCAACGCAACCTCCCTGTTCACCGAGAGTTGTGTAGCTCGATACACTGCCCCCATTCCACCTTCACTGAGGAGCGCCTCGATCCGAAATCGGTCATCGAGCACCGTCCCCAGAAGCGGATCCTCCCTCTTCTCCGACAGTGAAAAGAGACGAGCCCCGTCGTCGGGACAGGTATCAAATTCAACAGCATCAAATTTCTTATGACACTGAGGGCAATAAAGCCTCATCATCTATCCTCGGCGGGGATCTCTCAAAACTTACTTCATCCACCGTCACCATATCATTCATAAAAATCACTACCAACCCCGGCGTTTCTCCTCCCCCCAACCCTCCTCACCGATCAGCGGAACAAAGGCCACCTTCGCCAACTCCCGCCGCTCATATCGACCCTCCGGGCGCTTGGTGATTCGCACCAGAACCTGCCCCATTCCGCGATTGAATACGGGGATCACCAGGTGTCGATTCACCCTCAATTGCTCCAGCAAAGGATTGGGGATCGTCGGCGTGCTGGCCGCGACCAGGATCCCGTCAAAGGGAGATCGGGCCGCCCAGCCGGCGCTCCCATCGCCGCAGCGCACCTCTACATTATAGTTCAACTCTTGGAGAACCCGCCGGGCTCGGCGGGCCAGTGCGTCGTGGCGCTCCACGGAAAAGACTCTGGCCCCCATCTCCGCAAGAATCGCAGCCTGATATCCCGACCCCGTCCCCACCTCTAAGATACGGTCTCCCTCGCTCGGAGCCAGCGCCATCGTCATCAGCGCCACCACATAAGGTTGTGAAATTGTCTGTCCCGCCCCGATCGGCAACGCTCGATCTCGGTAGGCCATATCCCGGTACTCAACATCCACAAAGCGCTCCCGGGGGACGGTCCGCATCGCATGCAAGATACGAGGATCCCTAATCCCCCGACCCACGATCTGACGCTGAACCATTACTGCTCGTGCTCGCTCATAGTCCATGGCTACTCCCGTTGGTGCCAACGATAGGCCAAATCTACGTGCTCAGAAGGTAGCGTCCACCCCACGTCCTCAATTAAGCGCTGCTTCCACCGCCTCCACTACCCGATCGTGCAAGATCACCCCTTTGAAAAATACCACTTCCGCCGGGGCGTCATCGAGGGCCTTTCGGTCCGCCTTGAGCCTCTCACTCACCACCAGCACCACCGGGGTCTCCAGTTCCATGTCCCGCAGCATCTTTAGGCGCCGACGCAGATAGGAAATCCTCCAGAAGCCGACGATCTCAAGCCACACCTCTGCCCCATCAGCCGTTCGAACGACGTAATCTGTGATCAACACCTCATTATCGCTCAATTTGACGATCTCCCCACGACGCTCCAACTGCCAGCCCTCGGGAGTCTTGTCATCAAATCGCTCCTCGAACCACTTCTCCTCCTCCGCCACCCATTGCCCCCGGGCCCGTCCATGGGGGATAAGCCCATCCTCTTCGCTCAACTCAAATTGAAAATCTCGACCGCTCCACTCCACCTCCGCTTCCATCGACCAACCGCTAAGATGCAAAAGAGAGGGCAAAAACTTGGCCATCTCCAGACCGTATTTTCGCCCCTTCTTGAAGAGACTTCCCGGACCATCCAGAGTGATCACAAATCCATCGCCCTCTCGCTCGGTGGTGTGCATGAGGCGATGAAATTTCAGCATCTGAAAGAGCAAACGCAGCCGATTGGAGTCCTGAGCGCCAAGCCTCACGGTCATTGAATTGGCTCGATACAAAACCGCCTGAGCAAGCGCCACGTTATAGCGATTCAATAACTCCAGGGGCTCCAGAGACCTGAACTCCTCCAAGACCTGACGCTCCTCAAGATCCGCGTAGAGCGCTCGCTCACAGGCCTCGACGTCCATCTCCAACTCTCGTCCCGCCGCCGAGAGAACCGCCCGTCTTTGCTCGCCATCATCGGGGTTTCCCGCCTCCGCGGCATGTCGAAAAACCACCTCTCGAACCACCTGGGGGTCTTTCGGCGACTCCACCCCGAACTCACTTCGGTCGTAGAGCAATTTCGCCAGCCC
>SKNI01000289.1 GCA_007120615.1 Myxococcales bacterium
CTTTGCCGATCCCCAAAGACGGCTACCGCGATATGAGCGAGTTTTTGGCCCTCTTTGAGACCCTGGGAATCTTCGATCTGAGCCTCCTGGTCAAATTTGGCGTTCAATTTGGCCTCTTCGGCGGAAGCATTCTCTTTCTGGGCACCGAGAAACATCATCAGAAATATCTGCCCTCCATCGCATCCCTCGACCTGCAGGGCTGTTATGCCATGACCGAGATGGGTCGGGGCTCCAACGTGCGCGATCTGGAGACCATCGCTCGCTACGAAGCTCATACCGACGAATTTGTCGTTCACACCCCCACTGAAACCGCCCGCAAAGAATGGATCGGCGGCGCCGGCAAATACGCCACCATGGCCACGGTTTACGCCCAATTGATCATCGAAGATGAGGAGCAATTCGGCGACCCCGAAGAATACGGCGTTCATGCTTTTCTGGTCCCCATTCGCGACGAACAGGGAAATCCCCTTCCCGGTGTGCGCATCGAAGATCAGGGCTGGAAGATGGGATTAAACGGGGTCGACAACGGCCGAATCTGGTTCGACCATGTGCGCATCCCCCGAGAGAACCTGCTCAATCGCTACGGATCGATCAACGATGACGGCGTCTACGAGAGCCCCATCCCCAGCTCTAATCGCCGTTTTTTCACCACCTTGAGCACCCTGGTCGCCGGACGCCTTGGAATCAGCGCCGCCGGGTTGAGCGCCTCCAAGAGCGCTCTGACCATCGCTACTCGCTACGGGGCCAACCGACTTCAATTCGGACCGGCCGGAGAGCCGGAGATCCCCATCCTCAACTATCGCATGCACCAGCGCTCATTGATGCCCCGGATCGCCTCGGCCTATGCCCTGACCTTCGGCCTCCATCGACTGATGGAGCGCTACAATGAACCCGACTCCGACGACCGCCGCCAGGTCGAAGCCCTGGCCGCCGGCCTCAAAGCCTACAGCAGCTGGTTTGCCATCGACGCCGTCCAGGAGAGCCGCGAATGTTGCGGCGGCCAGGGCTATGCATCCATCAATCGTCTCCCCGGAATCCGAACCGATGTCGACGTCTTCGCCACCTTCGAGGGGGCAAATGTGGTCATGATGCAGCAGGTCGCCAAGGCCTGCCTCTCGGAATTCAGCCGGGAGATGGCCGATGGAAATCTCTTCACCATGGCCCGGATGTTAGCCAGTCAGGCCACCCGAACCCTCTCCGAGACCAACCCGGTGGTCATCCGCAACACCGACGTCGACCACCTTCACTCTACCGAATTCCAGCTCAACGCCTTGAGCTACCGAGAGAGCGATCTTCGCATCGGTCTGGCCCGTCGCCTTAAGCGACGAATGGACGACGGAATGGACTCCTTTCTGGCCTTCAACGACTGCCAGGATCACGCGGTCGCCCTTGCCAACGCTCATATCGAGCACTTCCTGTTGCGCTCCTTTATCGGCGCCGAAGAACGCTGCGACGACAAGGAACTCAAAGAAGTGCTCACCGAGGTCCGAAACCTCTTTGCCTTGAGTCGAATCGAAGACGACGCCGCCTGGTTTTTGGAGAATAATTACATCCAAACCGCCAAAGCCCGCGCCATCCGCGATCAGGTCAACGTCCTCTGCGAGCGGGTCCGCCAGCACGCCCTCTCTCTGGTGGATTCCTTCGGGATTCCCGACGAAGTCCTCTCCGCCCCCATCGCCTTTGCCGATGGCAAGGCGGCCTCCGACTCCCGGGATGAATTTGCCCGCGGAATCACCGGGCAGCGAATGTCCTAAACCCACTTCAGAAATCGTGAGGCGGGCTCTCCGCCTCACGATTTCTTCAATTTTTCGCCATATTCTCGATACTTCGCTCGACAGGGCGGACCATCGCTGTATTCAAAGCCGATCTCTTCGTTAAATTCGATCATCGTCGAAGATCGAGTTCCATAGGTTCCTCCCTCAACACAAATGCACATTCCCTCCAGCGGCTCGTTTCGATCTTCTTCGTTTAACCAGGCCTTCAACCGCCGACGGGTCTCCTCCGACCAGGCGCTCATCCCCAGTCCGGCCAGCCGTTTCTCGACCCGGCGAAGCCGCGCCGATTCCCCTGCTTGAAAACTTCGCTCCGTGACCACGTGATAGCCTGCGCCGAGATCAACTCGATGCAACGTGGCGCCATCATTCCACACGATACAGGCGCCGACCCTGTCGGCAATCACCAGATGAAATCCATTATAATCGGCAGCCGACAACCCCTGGATTCGCTCGGCAGCCTCCCGGGCCGTAGAAGATTCCAGGGCCTCAAATACCAGCTCCCCGCGGCTGCGATGGTGAGGCTCGCTGGAGCGGCCGAACCGATTGGTGATTCCCGAAAAAACCCCGGCTTCATTGACACCAATCCAGGTCCCCCCGGCCTTCAAGTCTCTGGGCGCCAGAATCCTCATCTCCCCACGCGTGTACACGGCCGGAGGCTGCGCCGGGCGAGATAATTCCTCGTCCCGATTGGCGATGACGAATAGATCGGGCCCCTGAAGGACCCCTCGAACCAGGATTAAGGTGCACATCTCGACTTCCCTTCTTCTTTGTTCGGAACGCAACCGTCCTCGAATCACCTTGCTGATTTGCTCCACGGCCACAATATGATAGGTCCCTGAGTCAGGATTGACCATGAGTCGTATAGTCCCCGCCGGACACTCCAGGCTAGCTCACTGGAAGAAGCGCCGTCGTTGGGCTGTTCTCCTGGTTGGATTTCTCCAACGCGATCAAAAACGCAGTAGGTCATTATGCCGAAAATTATTTGCGCCCAATGTAAAGCCATTGAAGACGTCGACGAGCTCCCGCCGGCCCACGCAACCGTACTCTGTGCGGACTGCAAGTCCCACACCCGCCGAGCCCAGATCAAACCGACCTCTCCGAGAACCGGCCCCAAGATCCCGAAAAATAAGCCCCAGAGCATCCCCCGAAAACGCCACAATACCCGGGTAATGCTCCCCATCACCTGCAAAGAGTGCGGCCAGCCCGACACGCTGGACTACGTTCCCAAAGGAGCTAACCTGGACGAGATCTTATGCCGGGATTGCGCGGCCGAGATCTTCGGCGACGACTCCGACTGGGCCCGTATCGAGGGCTATAAGAAAAAGGATGCCGAGAAGAACAAAGAGTGGGAATTTCAATGTGACGACTGCGGTCGCACCGATTACCTGCCCTTTGAGCCTCAGGACGATCGACAATACCAGTGCAACCTCTGCCGATTCGAGCATGATACCCCTTCCCCGGATCGCATCAGTGGCCGAAAGAAAGCCGCCGGAGGGGTCTTTATTCGACGCCCGCCCCCGTCAAAGACCTCCGAAGAGCCCGACGACGGGGCGGATTCTGACCTTGCGGACAACTCCGTCGCTCCCTCGCAGGGGGGCGATGAGCCCGACACAGATTGACAACTTCCAGCTTCTAACCGTAAGAATTGAGCCAACTTATTTGATTGACTCCTCGATCGAACCGACTCCGTCTTAGCACCAGGATTCACCATCATGTCACCACTGAGCTCGCTGCAAAGCGTCGACCCCGCTGCATCCCTCGATGAGGACGCCCTGGCCAACTCCATCGTCTCTGCATCATTTGTCGCCGAGGAGGCCGGCGCCCTGGTCTTTGATCTGGGCCAGGATCGACGCGCTCATGTGGAGAGAGAGGAACTCGGCGAAGATCTCCCTTTTTCCGCCGGTGACACGGTCCCACTCCTTGTGGAAGACGAACAAAACGGCGCCTGGCAGGGCTCGATTAAAAAGGCCGAAAAGCTCGCCATCTGGCGATGGCTGGAGTCGATGCAACAGTCCGGTGACTCCGTCGACGGGTTTATCACCGCCGAAAACAAAGGTGGACTCTCCGTCGATATTGGAGTGCGAGCGTTTTTACCTCGCAGCCACGTCGACCTTCACCGTGTCGATGATTGCTCCCCTTATCTGGGCCGCTCCGGCAGCTTCCAGGTGATTCAATTCGATAAAAAGCGTGGAAACGTGGTCGTAAGCCGACGCAAAATTCTGGAACAAGAACAAAAGGCCGACAAACAGGAACTCATCAACAGCCTCCAAGCCGGTCAAAAGCACCAGGGGGTGGTGCGTAACCTCACCGACTACGGCGCCTTTGTTGATATCGGTGGAATCGACGGCCTCTTACACGTCACCAATATGAGCTGGGGCAGAGTCGATCATCCTTCTGAATTGGTGCGCCCCGGCGACACCATCGATGTGGTCGTGTTGGAGTGGAACCCCAAGAAAAAACGCCTCGGCCTCGGCAGAAAACAACTCCTCGAGGATCCCTGGGCAGACGTCGAAAAACGCTTCTCCCCCGGCCAGATCATCGAGGGCAAGGTCGTCAGCCTGGCCGACTTCGGAGCCTTCGTCAGCATCGCTCCCGGCCTCGAAGGATTGGTCCACGTCACGGAGCTGTCCTGGACGCGGCGGATCAATCACCCCAAAGAAGTTCTCAACCGGGATCAGAATGTAAAAGTGAAAGTCCTCTCCATCGATCCCGACAAGCGCCGCCTCAGCCTCAGCGTCAAGGCGATGGAGAAAAACCCCTGGGTTGAAGTGGCCGAATCCTATCCCGAGGGCACCAAACTCACCGGACCGATTCGAAATATCACCGATTTCGGACTCTTCGTGGAAGTGGAGACCGGCGTCGAAGGTCTGGTCCATGTCAGCGATATCTCCTGGACCGAGACCATCGACCACCCCAAAAACCACTTCGAACTCGGCCAATCCGTGGACGTCGTGGTGTTGAGCATTGACGTAGAATCCCAGCGAATGGGACTGGGCATCAAGCAATTGGAGAATAACCCCTGGGATGAAGCCGAGAAGGTCGTGGTGGTGGGAGAAAAGCTCGACGCCGTCGTCACAAAACTCACCGAGTTCGGAGCGTTTGCCGAGATCGTCCCCGGCGTGGAAGGCCTGATTCATATCTCCGAGCTCAGTGATGAGCGGGTCAACAAAGCCTCCGAGGTGGTCCGCCCCGGACAAAAGGTAAACGCTCTGGTCATGAGCTATGACCGCCCAAATGAGCGCATTGGTCTCTCCCTCAAAAGAGATGAGCTGGAAGCCGATGCGTCCACTCTTAAAGAGTACTCCGACGATGGAGATGCTCCTTCGGCGACCCTGGGCGATATCTTCCGTGACCGCCTGGGCTTAGACGAAGAAGAATAATCACCTCATCGCTCAGTCTTTATACTCCGAGCGGAGTTCGTCGAGATAGAGGTCGTTGTCGTCATTGTCGTCTGCGCTATCGGCGAACTCATCGCGGCCCTCGTCGGACTCCGACAGACGCCTTCGAGCCAGAAAACCCACCGCGATCACCGCGATCGCCAGTCCTCCCACGATTCCTCCCAGAAGCCCCAGATTGTCTCTTCGGGGAGGCTCTACCAACTCAAAGCCCTCGCCATACTCCTCCAGAACGGTGGCCTTGATCTCCTCTTTGCTCATCCCCTCCCTGGCCATATCCTGGATTTTCATCCGAGCATCCAGGGCATTTCCCGACGGACACATCGCCAGGGTCTTGCCCGGGCAATACGGACTGTAGATCTCCTGAGAGATCTGGGTCGCCATCCGGGAGACCTCATCGGAGGAGCGCTCCGTCGCACTCACCGAAAGGGCCCAACTCGTCACCATCAAAATGATCAAACCCGCTACTGTACCGGACGCCAACCTTCTCATTGCTTCTCCCAACTCGTCGTTCCCAGCCAACCTTCTAATAATTTCAACTCTCCCTCCGAGGCCCCGTCTCGCTTCTGAATCCGAAATGACTTCGGTGGGGCCACCCCGGCGGTCGCCTCCAATTCCAGAAGCCGAGCCCGTCGAAGCACATGGACCACAATCGGCTCCCCCGGGTCAACCTCGGCGATGGTCTCCCCTACCTTCCGACCTCGGACCGACCACCCGTCGATGGCCACAAGCTCATCTTTTGGATAGATGCCTGCCTGTTCCGCCGGACTATGACGGGCCACGAATTTGACCTCTTTTCGCCCCCCTTTACCCTTCTTAAGCTCAAGGCCCAGCCAGCCGCGGCGCTCTTCGTCCCCGGGGACCACCTCTAAACCGACCGGGGCCAGAAACTCTTCCCATTTGATGGCCTCGCAACTTCGGATCAGGTGTTGAAAAAGCTCCTCGGCGTCCCGTCCCGCTTCCTTTGTGACCGCATCCTGCCCCGCTCCCCGGGGAAACCCGATGTCCTGGCTCTTATAATATTCAGCCCACAATCGACGCAGTGCATCGGCCATCGTCCGCGATCCATCGCTATGACGACGAATCCACAGATCGATTAGCCAGACCACGATCTCCCCTTTGAGGTAATAGGACACCGAAGAGTTCTTCGTATTCTCATCGGGGCGATATAATTTGATCCAGGCGTCAAACCCGGCGTCCTCCAGAGAATGAAGCCTGCGTCCCGGCACCTGAAGCAACTGACTGATTCGCTTCTCCAACAATTCGATATAGCGCCCCGCCGTGATCAACCCCCCTTGCAGCAGGTTGTAGGTATCGAAATAGCTGGTCACTCCTTCCACCGCCCACAGGGCCCGGGTGTAGTTTTCCCGCTGATAATCAAAGGGGCCCAGCGCCTCCGGCCGAAGCCTCTTGACGTGATAGGCGTGAAAATGCTCATGGCTCAGCAGGCGCAGAAAATTCGTATAACTCTCCCCATAATTGCCGCTCTCATCGCGCTCCATCCGATCGAAACCCCGGGCGTCGTAGATATTCACGCTGCTATGACGATGCTCCAGACCTCCGTATTTGCCGTCCACCAGATGATTGATGAACACATATCGATCGTAGGGAATCTCTCCGAACATCTCAGCATTCTGCGCCACGATCGGCGGCACGTCTCGGCGCAGGGCATCGAGGTCGATATTACTCTCCCCCCAGATCACAAACCGATGGGGCACACCCTCTACTTCGAAGTCGAAATACTCATGAGGTCCCATCTCTACAGGAGAATCGAAGAGGACATCAAAATTAGGAGCCCGAAATCGCACCGCAGTCCCCGGCAGGCGCTTTAGGCCGCAGAAGACCTCCCAGCCCTTCGGGGCGACCACCTCCATCTCCACCGGCTCCTGAAGGCGGCCCTCGGGATATAAACAGGTCGCCACGGTGTTGAAAAAACCGTGAGTTCCGTCGAGATGATTCGTTCGCACCGTCAGATCATGGGCAAATACTCGGTAGTGAACCGCCACCTCGTCGCAGGACGAGACGTCGATCCGCCAACTGGCTTTGTCGATCTTTTCCACCGGCCGCTGATCCCCGTCTTTATCGACGACCATCAACTCCTGGACGTGACGAGAATACTCTCGGATAAGATAGCTCCCCGGAGTCCACACCGGCATGCGTAAAACCAACTCCGCTTCCTCCCCCAGTCCCAGCAGCTTCATCTCCACCGCCAGAAGGTGGGTGTGGGGATCGGGAGCAGAAATCGTAAACGAGATAGACGCGCTCATAATTGCCCTGGGAGGGGGAAGTGACGATCGAAAAAGGCTGCGACGAAAATCCGTCGCAGCCTCTTCATTATTCACACCCCGGACGCCTTAGCAAAGGGCGCTTATCTTTTTAGGGGCTCAAATCATCGCTCTCCGCCGGTACTCCGTCATCATCGTCATCAAAGACTCTCCGATCGACGACCACCTCAAAGGAGTCGGGGTAACGCTCGGCCTTAAAGGTTCCGGTGAATTGATCATCGTTTTCCCGGGTCAACTCCACCCAGTACATCTCGGCATCGTCGGAGGTCGGATTCCAGGCGATCTCCAGGCTGTCTCCATCGAGTTCCACGTCGCTCAATCGGCCGGTTTCACCCATGAGCATATCCATATCGTGGGCTCCAAGACCCATTAAATAATCCCCGGTGGCCGTGGTCGCCCCGTCATCGTGGACGATGTCGAAATAGGCCAGCGGCCGATCTCCTTCCACAATCGCAGCTCTCCAAGAGCCGTTGAGCAGACCCACATCGATCAGAACCTCATCGTCATCGGGACCATGAGAGTCGTCCCCGTAGTGGTTCTCTCCATCTCCGTCGTGATCGTGGTCTCCGTCGTGATCGTGATCCCCGTCGGGATCCTGATCCCCGTCGGGGTCTTGATCCCCATCGGAATCGCCCTGGTTGCTGACCGTTACGGTCTGGTCATCGCAACCGATGGCACCTGCACCCACCAGGCATCCCAGGGCCACCAGCACCAGCAATCGGCAAAGAAAGGGTGAGCAAACTCTACTTGTCGTTAAACCGTTATAACTCTTCATCTAAATCTCTCCTTTCCCTTAATTGGAAACTGGTACGTATACACTGGAGCAGCTCTGGCCTCCGGAGCGGATATTTCCGCAGAAGTCCGAACACGCCGTGCCATCACCCATCGCGATTTCGATATGACCGTGCTGAGCGTGATACCCGGCACAACCTTTATGCCACGTGATGACTGCCCCTCTGGGGGCCTCGGTCGGTGGTACATCGATTCGCTCCAGGCCAACGGAGTCGCGCAACACTCCCGGATTGGGATCGGCGTTACAGCGGAAACCGTAGGCCGAAATCTGGAATCGGAACTGGCTGCAGGGACCCAGGTTCTGAAGTGCGTGGTAATTATGCCCCGCTCTCTCCATGGCCCGTTTTACATAGCGCCAGCAGCGACCAATGCTGCTTCCACCCACTCCATCGGTGCAGCGGGGTCCTCCCGACTGGGGATCCCAGCACTTGCCGCCTTCTTCCGCCAGACGCTCGGCGGCTTCGGAGTCGGCAATGCCCTGGTCCGGCAGCGGCGGAATCACCAGCTTATCTTCCGGAATATTTCCGGCATAATCGGTGACCGTGATGGTGAACTCCTTCTCCGCCACCACTTCTCCGCTGCTATCTAAGCCCTGTGCCAGGATGATGCGTTCGCCGTAATTCTGAAATTCGTAGGACATCGCGAAATTAGACCCTCGAGCCGAAGATCGTCCCATCTCCCAGGTATCGGCGAGGTAGGCCACTTCCACGATTTCCGTATTCGTAGCCAGCGCCGAGAAAGTCACGTCCGGACGGTACCAGTGGCCGGGGCGAGGTGAAATCACCTCAAACCCGTCGCCGTCATCAGCGGTGTCGTCGCCCTCATCGATGAGGAATGCCTCCTCTTCCAGTGTGAGCAGCCAGTTGCCGCTGACCCCGTCGTCGAGCACTTTCCAGACTCGGCCGTCCTGAGAGACCGAGACTTTCGCCGTTCCCGTGGGGGAACAACTGGCGTTGGCCGCATTATAGTGGTGCTGGGTTACAAAGAGGATATCGCCCTCTTTCATTGGTTTATTCATCTCCACCACCAGATCCGCTCCCGCCGGAACGCCGGCTACCGTCTGAGGTCGATTCTCGCAGGTCGTATTATCGGGTGCTCCCAGCGCACCGCCCGCATTGCTGACTCCCGGGCTGCACAGGACACTTCCAGCCTGAATGGTCTCCGTTGAACCGTTATCGGCACGCTCAAAGTAGATCGAGTCCACCTCGAAGCCTTCGATGATATCGTTACTTGCTGTGGGCTCCTCGGAGACCCCGCTGACTCGAACATAGCGGTACTCCGAGACGTCGCCGGCGGTCTCGTCGGCTTCATCTCTCGGGGTATCTCCACCGTGACAACTGGCTTCTCCTCGAGCCATCTCTACGATCTGGTCGAGCTGGTTGAGAAGATTGGTGCCCGGACAGGCTGTCGATTGATGGGGCTGCTCGCCGTGACCTTTTACCAGATCCCGGTTGAGATCGATGGAGTATTTATCGCTGAGATATCGCAACATCTGAGTCAGGCTCGCGACCTGGGCCTCCGAGGGATGCCCCGTATCATAGCGTCCGATCACGGCGATCCCCAGGTTGTTGCGGTTATAATTTCGACTGTGGGCTCCCGATCGCTCCTCCGGGCTTCCTCGATAGATCGTTCCGTCCCAGGCGATGAGGAAGTGATATCCGATATCGGACCACCCGTTATCATCCATATGCCACCGCTGGGCCTGTCGAACCCAGTGGGCACCGTCGGCCGCTTCGTTGGGCGTCACCGTGTGGTGAACTGCGATTCGCTCCGGGTTGTGGGCTGCCCGGTTGGCTCTAGCCGGTCGCGCTCCCCACTCCGAACGGGGCCGGATGTCGGGGGCGCTCGACGGATCGACGCATCCCGGAGGATTATCGCCGCCACCGGCGGAGAGTTGACAGATATCGCCACCTCCTCCTCCGGGCGTTCCACCACCATCGGCGCAGGTACTTCCCTCGGCCACCTTGGCGACGGCATCATCGCCGTAATAAAATCGTAGAATTCGCTCGTAATCCCAGCCCTTATCGGCCAGGCAGGAGGCCCCATTTTGAGATTTCGCCCCTCGGTTGGCCGGATTCGCCATATGGCCCAGGGGAGACCGATTGATCTCATTTCCGATCCGCCCCTGGTTATAGGTTACGAAGCGCTCCGTGCTGGTCCCGTCGGGGTCGGATCCGGTGGCCACACAACTGGCCGCCGACGGGGTTGCTCCCGCGACATAAAAGGTGGCCAGCAATCGATCGTTATGGGTCAAGACCTGACCGGCCGTCTCCTGAACCGCCTGAAAATGGCGCTCCTGGGGCTCGGCGTAGCTGCAATTATAAACCTGGTCAGCCTCGGTGGTCGCCAGGGGGCGC
>SKNI01000632.1 GCA_007120615.1 Myxococcales bacterium
AGATTGCGTCTAGGATTCTATCCCGCCCTCAATGCTGCACCGGGGAATGATCTTATTTACTGCAGGTCTGAATTATGTCCACCATTGCCAGACGCCCCCATAGCAGTGCTTCCGGCGCCACCGCCTATCTCCGACGCTTTGGCACGATCCGACGGCGCTCCGAGGAGCTCGCCTCGCCACTGCCCGTCGAAGACCAGGTCGTTCAGTCGATGGCCGATGTCAGCCCTACTCGCTGGCATCTGGCCCATACGACGTGGTTCTTCGAGACCTTCGTGCTGCAGCCATTTGCGAAGAAGTATCAACCCTTCTGCGAGGAGTTCAAACTTCTCTTCAACTCCTATTATGAGGGAGCGGGACCCCAATTTGAGCGGGCACGCCGGGGCACGCTGGGCAGGCCCACGGTGGCGACCATCCTGGAGTATCGGGCCCACGTCGACGAGGCCCTGGAGCACCTTCTGGAGACTACCGAGTTTCGCCAGGAATTGTCCTCCATTCTGGAGGTGGGACTCCAACATGAGCAACAGCATCAGGAATTGATCCTCACCGATATCAAGCATGTTCTGGCGTCCAACCCACTTCATCCGGTCTACCGGTCCGATTGTGCAATCCTCGATGACAGCAACCCCGCCGAAGCCCCCTGCCGATGGCTCACCATCAGCGGCGGGGTCTATCAGATCGGATATCGAGGTTCCCAATTTTGCTTCGATAACGAGGAGCCTCGCCACAACGTCTTTGTCCACGCCTTTCAGCTGGCTTCTCGTCCGGTCAATTGTGGAGAGTATCTCGAATTTATCGACGACGGGGGCTATCAACACCCCCGCTGGTGGCTCTCCGAAGGGTGGAGTTGGGTGGAGAAGAATGAAATCTCCGCACCTCTCTACTGGTCCCGTCAACAAGACTCCTGGTGGACCATGACTCTGGGCGGGCTTCGCAAAGTCGATCCCTTAGAGCCCATGGTTCATCTGAGCTATTTCGAGGCCGACGCCTACGCTCGTTGGGCCGGAGCTCGACTTCCCACGGAAGCGGAGTGGGAGATCGCCTCGGAGAGCGTCTCCTGGACCGGAAACTTCGCCGATTCCAACCGTTTTCACCCCGCCATCGACCCGGAACACACCACCACTTCGAACACCCCCCGGCAACTCTTCGGCGACGTCTGGGAGTGGACCAGCAGCGCCTACGGCGCCTACCCCGGCTTCAAACCCTGGAACGGGGTCCTCGGGGAGTACAACGGAAAATTTATGTGCAACCAATTCGTACTTCGTGGTGGGTCCTGTGCGACCCCCCCAGACCATATTCGCAACACCTACCGAAACTTCTTTCCCCCCGACGCCCGATGGCAATTCAGCGGCCTACGGCTGGCCCGATGAGCTTATCTCTACCGACTGTCGAATTATCCAAGGTGAATCACTCCATGAGTCTCGACGTTAGCTCCTTTCCTCCCGCGCCCCGTCCGCTGTACACCGATGTGGTGGCTGGATTTAACCAGACCCCCAGAACCATTCCCTGTAAATATCTCTACGATGATCGAGGCTCACAGCTCTTTAATGAGATCTGCGATCTAGACGAGTATTATCCCACTCGCACCGAGTTGCATCTGACTCGAAAATACCTCGAACAGATCGCCGCCCATATCGGAACCGGGGCCCGACTCGTTGAATTGGGCGCGGGTAGTGGCCTGAAAACCCGTGTCCTTCTCGGCGAACTCATCGATCCCCATTCCTATCTCCCCGTGGATATCTCTCCGATGGAGTTGCGCCGCTGTAGCGATCGTCTTCGCAAAGACTTTCCCGATCTTCCTATCATCCCGGTCTGCGTCGACTACACCGCCGACTGGCAACTCCCGACTTCCAGTGTGGGCGGGCGCACGGTCTTTTATTATCCCGGCTCCACGATCGGAAATTTTTATCCCCGACAAGCCTGCAGCTTCTTAAAAAACCTTTCCCACCTGGCCGACCCCGACGGGGGCCTTTTGGTCGGTGTGGACCTTCATAAAGACACCGCTCTCTTGGAAGCCGCCTATAACGACCGTCAAGGAGTCACCGCCGAATTTAACCGCAATTTATTGCGACGAATCAACCGCGAATGCGGCGCCGACTTTGACCTCGATCGCTTCGAACACCTCGCCGTCTACGACGAAGAGCATCGACGCATCGAGATGCGGCTCATCAGCACCTGCCGACAGACCGTCAACTTTGCAAATGACCGTTTTTCCTTTGAGGAAGGTGAATATATCCTCACGGAAGTCTCTTATAAATATGCCATCGAGGATTTCGCCAACCTGGCCGAAGAGGCCTACTGGCGCACCCGCGCCTTCTGGACCGACCGAGACCAACTCTTTAGTTTATGGTATCTGGAAAGAGAGTCGGTTCACTAATATCGGTCAGCGTCCCGCCGAGCTCCCTTGTCCCTTCGAAGTAAACGATGAAATCAATCAGAATTCTCTTGTTTCTTGTGGTGACGGGACTTCTCTTCGGGTGTGGAACCACCGAGCCCCCTCGAGAGTTGTCCTCTGGAGAATTGCCCGGAGGGATGCTCGGTTTCGGCGGGGAAGACTACACCTTCTGGGATGACTGGACCCCCAGGGAGCCAGCACCGATGGAGCCCGCCGCGGGGTCCTCGATCGCTTTATTTGATGCCTGGAGCGTAGCGGATGAGGCTTTTCGAGAGCGGCTCTGGGATTCTACCTTTCACATGCTTAGCGCCGTAAAGATGAGCCTCCCATCGACCATCGATCGACAGGGACTGAAGTCGATTCTGATGCGGTTCAGCGTGGAATTGGAGC
>SKNI01000641.1 GCA_007120615.1 Myxococcales bacterium
GGGTGGTGGGCCGAGGGCTACGACGGGCTCAACGGTTTCGCCATTGGCGACGGTCGTGAATTCAATATCCCCGAAGAGCAAGACGCCATCGACGCCGATAATCTTTATCGAGTTCTCGAAAACCAGGTCCTTCCTCTCTATTATGATGTAGACGCAGACGGCCTCCGAACGGAATGGATCGAACGCATGAAGTGGGGCATCCTCAGTCTTGGCTGGCGATACAACGCTCAGCGCATGGTCCTTGATTATCTCCACGGCGCGTACCTGCCGGCGGTAGGAGCGACGATGGCTTCCAGGTAACTGACTCGACTACTCTATGAATCCTCGCTTCCTCATATGCGCCTTCGCCTTTCTGGGCCTGCTCTTGCTGGCCCCGCCGGCGGAGGCGCAATTCGTTGATGAGGAGGAAGAGCAGGGCCGACGCCATAATAATTTCATCTCCAACGAGGGGTTCGGACTTCGGGTGGGAGTGCTGGGAAATGGCATGATCGGCGCCGAGCATCCGGTCCTCTTTCGCTATTTCGACCTCGGGTTTCGCTATAAAGCCGGCGAATATTATATCGATATTCGAGCCCCGGTATTGACCCTGATTGGCGATGGGATTCTGGTCATCGGCTCCGAGATCTTATTCAACCGCTACTTCGACCCTCTCTTTGAGCGATTCAACCAGATCAACGACATGACCCATTGGGAGTTGGCCCACGCCCGGATAGGCTACCGGTTTCGCCTCGCTCCCCTGGACACCATGGAGAATTGGACCGAGCCCATCGATATGGCGGTGGGATTCTTCGGCACCACGGACCTCATCTTTTTCGAATTTCGCCGAGAGATCGAGCGCACCGACGCCCGAGAGCTTGGCTACGACGACCCACTGGTCATCGGCGCCGGCGGCTTTGTGGCTCTGGGAAATACCACCGAGCGATTTCAATACGACGTCGCCCTCGGGCTCGGCGGAGCGGTCCGAGGCGCCGACGTTGACCCCGACCGTCGGGTCATCATCGCCATGATCGACGCCGACCTCCAATTCGAGATAGGCTACGGGGCCGCCGCCTATATTCGGCCGCGGGTGACGACCTATATTACGCGGCTGTCGCCCGCTACCAACGTGGGGATGGGGTTGACGGGAGGGCTGAATATACGGTTTTGAGGGAGACGTCCCCGCTCTGGGCTATGCCTCTCTCTCTTTTTTTGTATCCACAAACTCCTTTCGAACCTTACCTCGGGAGTCCTCGGGAAGTTTGGTGGATTCATTCTTTCGAGCCTCCAAGGAAGACCGGGGGACCTGATCCTCAGTGGGCGTCTTCAATAAGATGATGAGCAGGACGAGCACAACGATCGCTACGATAATCCAGAGCATCTGGGGCTCCTCTGTGGTGAAATCGATAGGCCACAAGCATTAGTTAGATACTAAGCACAATTGCTCTGGCTCGAATCGAGCGGGGCTCTTCGGGGTTGCGGGGCGGTCCCCTCCGCCCTTCGGGCACCTCCCCCGCGCCCTGAAACAACGGGCGCCGGAGAGGATGATCGTTGGCTATCTGGAGCGCTTCTGGTTTTCGGGTCGCCAAATCGAAGCGCTTCAACAAGCCCGCCGCCATCAACCCGAACGCCGAGTAAGCCCGCGTCAACCCTCTCCGGCGGCCTGCAGTTAAAGGGCGCGGGGGAGGTGGCCGAGCGGTAGCGAGGTCGGAGGGGACCCGACGAAAACCCGAAGCGCATCAACAAGCCCGTCGTCAACCTACGAGCGGTTCGAAAAGCTATTGTACAGCACTTTTTCTTTCAGTGGCTCCACGGGGCGAGGGACTATCTTCAACCGCGTCCGGATCCGAGACTTAAGGTCAGGAATGGTAGTGCGTTTGTGTCTCTTGACGACAAATCCAACACTGAGCATCCAGAGCACGACCACCATGCAAGTGATACAGATCATCTGGCCTGCCCAGGCGGTAAAGAGGGCCAGTAGACAGATCCCGAGTAGGGCAAAGACAGCGATAAATAGACTCACCAACGCCCCCTTGCCGGTGGCGAACGTGCCCTTGAGAATACTTCCGTCGCCGCCGGATTTGAGAGCGCCGTGAAAGTTCGGACTCCAGATCCCACGGGTGCTGATGACCACACCCTCCGGGGAGATCTCGCCGACCAGGATCTTATTTGACGAGGAATCTGTATCGGTGCCGTCGACCATGAGGGTGAGTTGCTCCAAGACTTCGGCGGGACTCAGTGGTGTGCGAAACGTAACGCTGCAACGGTCGTAGCCCAGGGTCTCCTGGAAGAGGCCCGATATCACGGAGCCGATGAACTCGAAGACCATTTCTCCGATAAAAAATGGGGCCATGAAAAATCCTCTACAGGTAATGAACTCTGAGTCTTTGTTGTAGACTATCATATCGGACTCTTTTGAGCTTCGGACCCGACAAAAACCCGAAGCGCTTCAACAAGCCCACCACTCTAAATTTGATGAACGCCGCAACTTCGTCGTAGACTATCTTCAATGGATATTCTGTTCCCTACTTTTGAGTCCGACTGACCATGATCTGCGCCCACTGCACAAAAGAGATAGGCACTGAAGAGATAGACTCCGGTCAACTCCGCTGTCCTCATTGCGGCGAGGAGCCGCTTCTCCATGGGGATTTTCGACTTGAGGAGGTGGTCGGTCGGGGAGCTGCGGGTACTACGTTTCGGGCCCTGCGGAAGTCCGACGGATTGGAGGTCGCTGTAAAAGAGTTGCTCTTTCACCGGCTGGATTCTTTTAAGACCCAGGAGCTCTTCGAGCGAGAGGCCAGTACGCTGGAGCAGCTCGATCACCGAGCCATTCCGGACTATGTGGACAGCTTCGTTTTGGAGTCCGGACGAAGTGCGTCGCTCTATCTGGTTCAGGAGTTCATCGACGGACAGTCGCTGGAGCAGGAGCTTCAACAGCGGCGATATAATGAGATGGAGGCCCTGGAAGTGCTGGCTGAGTTGGTGGAGATCACGGCGTATCTTCACGGGCTTCAGCCGCCGGTGATCCACCGCGACATCAAGCCCTCCAATATCATGCGGCGGGCCACAGACGGGCGACTGGTGTTGATCGATTTCGGCTCGGTTCGAGACGTAATCGCCCAGCCCTCGGCGGGGGACGCCACCATCGCCGGGACCTACGGATTTATGGCTCCCGAGCAATTCAGGGGTCAGGCCCTACCGGCCAGTGATATCTACGGACTGGCCACGACCATCATCAATCTGCTCGCCCGCCGTTCGCCGGCGGAGATGCTCGGAGCTGACGGCCGGCCTCAATGGGAGAATCACACCAACGTCTCGGTTCGGTTTCGAGAGCTCATCAACGAGATGCTCTCTCTCGATCCGGCATCCCGGCCCACCAGCGTAGAGATTCTCCAGCGAATCGAAGCGTTGAAGTTGCCCGCGCCTGTGGCTCCCGCTGCTCCCAGACGGGTACCTGAAGCGTCGCGGTCGGGTCTAAATCCTCAACTCGTCATATTGATCGTGCCTGCGGTCATCAGCTTTTCTGTCCTGCTGAGTGTCGTCGGTTTTTTTCTCCTGTCGAGCTCCTACGAGATGGACGAGCATGACCCACAAGCCCCGCTACGAGTTGCGAGCCCTTCGACCGAAGAGTCCGGTCATAAGGAAGACGAACAGAAAGACGAACAAGAAGACGAGCTGCCGGAGTTCTCCGAAGTTGCGCCCGCCGCGATTGGTCCCCTTCGTCTCTACATGACAAAGGAAGAGGCCCAAGAAGCCGTCCCCGATGAGGGCAAATGGAGTCGCGGTGGGCGGGGGCGGCCGATGCCACCGGGGGAGACCCGTATGATCGAGATCGAGTTGCTCGGCAAGCCTGTGGAGTGCTCATCGCTTTTTACCGAAAAAGAGGGGCTATCCTCGATTACCTGTACTATGCGAGTGATCTTCGAAAAAGAAGATCACGGAAAGATTCGCGACGAGTTGGTCGCCGGATTTCAGGAGGAGTACGGCGCTCACACTCGCTACACCTATGTCGACGGAAGTGACACGTACTTCTATTGGTGGACCCATCCGGAGTCGGAGCTCGTCTTTAGCGCTCAAATCCAGGATTATGAACGAATCCGAGGTCCCCGGGGGCATTCTACGAAGCGCTTTCGTCTGGAGACTACGTATTATATGGAGTGGCAGGAGAACGCCGAGCGCGAACGGGAAGAAGAGCGCCAGCGGCGCCTGGAGAATCCCTATTAAGTATCGGTTTGAGTATCGGTTTAAGTATCGGTGGATTCGGGGTTTTTCAGCATCACCAGCGCCAGTGTGGCGACCAGCAGGGTTCCGATGAGCAGGACCGCCCATAATAACAAGGTGGTCCAGTCTCTCTCCTGAGCCGGGGGTTCTGTGGCACCCGGTCCGGCGAGCTCTTCCATGGGTCCCAGATAGGCGGGCGGCGGGTTCCAGGAGCGGCCCAATTCGGCGCGCAGAGTCTGTAGAAGACGCTCTAAGGGGGCCTGACTTCGGGTGGCCGTGGCGCTTCCGGCGACTACCGAATAGGGGGCGTCCCCACTGGCCAGAAATACCAGAACTTCCGGACGGTAGCCGAGTCGAAGTCCGGGCACCCCGCCGGTGGAGTCCGAGCTGGTCAGACGCCAGTATCGATCGCGGGTCGGACTGGAGAATTCCTGGGCTCGGGAGCGTTGATCGACTCCGCCGTCGATCTGAAATCCGATCCAGGGTCCCGCTCGGCGTCGCCAGGATTGATCGGCGGAGTCCCGGCTCTCCAGGGTCCACTCGGCGGCGCTGTTGGAGTCGAGGATCAGATCGGCCCGGGCAGCCGGAAACCGCCCGGTGATCTCAAATTCAAAGGCCACGTTGTCGTCGGACTGTGCCGGTTTGCCATCGAGAGTAATCCACTCCCATTCGGCGGGGCCCCGGGGCGGCATCACGATCACGTGGGCGGCGTCAAAGCTCTGGCGAGCGCCGTCGAGGGGGCGAACTCGCAGGTATCGACGGGCGCCGCGGAATTCGAGACGGTTTTTGAGGACCCGGTCGCCGTCGTTGTGGAGATCGACGAGTTGTCCTCGGGCCAGGACCTGCTGCCAGGACTCCAGATCATCGCTGGTCTCTACGGTCACCGTGATATCGATGGGGTTGTCAGAATCCACATGAGGCCAGCTCAATTCCAGAGCGTGAATGGGATCTCGAACGCGACTGGCGTCCAATAAAACCCCCGCCGGCGGTCCACTCAACTCATAATTTCGCTCCGTCTCCACTCGCCGAATCTGGCCTTCGGAGCGGGTCTCTCGGCTGATGGTCCAGCTCGAAGAGCGATAGGTCTCCGAGGGAAGGTCAAAGAGAGGGATCTGGATGCGCTGGGGACCGGCAGCCAGAGGTTCTTCGGGGCCCAGAATATCGGTGGGGACCGGATCGCCGTCGGCGTTTCGGACCTCCAGATCGGCGAGGTCGGCCCGGAAAATATGTTCGTAGACGCTGCGATCTAAGACCGCTCGATAGGCACCGGCGTCATCGTGACTGAGGTCGAGGGGCCACTGCCATCCGTAGCGTTCTTGGTCGCCGTCGTCGGCATAAACAGACGTGGAGAGCAGGCATAAACTCAACAGAAGCAGCGAGAATTTTTTCATGATTGGCTCTCCTCAACCGCACTCTTTTCTTTGCTCGGGGGAACGGGGGCCAGGTATCCGACGAGTAGACAGAGTAGGCCGAATCCGATAAACGACCCGATTCCCATCAGATCTCCCAGGTGGGTTCGGTCCACGACGACGAGCTTCATCAATACCAGTCCCATCACCAGAGCTCCAACGCCCCAGACTCCCCGCTGTCCGCGGCGCGATCCCACCACCCAGGTCGCCACTCCGAAGAGACTCCAGACGATCGTCAGGCTGGTGTGGGTCAGCGGCGCGGTCCAGAGCTCGGAGCCCCAGGCAACGTCTCCAAGGTGGTGAACGCTTCGCAGGGTGAAGCTGGTGATCACCGCAAAGGCGATACCGGCGTGCAAAGGACTGCGCAATTCCTGAACGATGGAAGAGATCGAGTCGGTTCGAATCCAGATAATGAGCAGCGCTGCCAGCGCCATCAGGGTTAACTCGGTGGGGTTAATCAGCGGAATCCAGGGCATGGGAGTCGGGTCTCCATCCATGAATAGAACGAAGAAAAAGGCGATCCCCAACAGCACATGAAAGAGGTGATAATGAGTGGGGCGCCAGGTGCCGTAGTGGCGCCAGGGAAGTCCGATGACCGTTGGAAAAGCCCGAATGGCCAGGGCCGTCAGAATCCAGGGCAGACAGAAGGCCGCGACCAGCCAGCCATCGTGGAGTGTTGAATAGTCCAACGTTACCAGCGCCCAGGTGGAGAATGCCAGATTCCAGAAGAGCAACCAGGCTCCATGGGCCCAGCCGAAGCTCTTATTGCTCTGATCCTGGGCCAGCCAGAAGGACACCAGACCGACCACAAAGTAGAGTCCACAGACGATCACGCCGTATTCGGCAAAGAGATGCTCATTCTCCACGATATGGCCCAGCCCCCAGAAGGGGATCATGCTGGTAAATCCCGCCACAGACCAACGCAGAATCCGCGCCGGTTGAAAGTGGTTGGCCAACGAAACAAGTAGCAGTGAAATAGCGTAATAGCCGATCAAAATCGTGGAGAGGTGGACCTCGGAGGTGGGCTCCATCATGGGGATTAACAGCCACCACAGAAGTCCCCATAGATAGAATCCTACAGCGGGAGTCTTCGGTGTTCGAAAGCGATAAAGGTGAGCCGCTGCAAAGCCGGTGATCGCGATGAAGAGCCCCGAGATAAAGGTTGTGTTCAGGAAGGGAACTCGGGTGCCCGGAGAGTATTGAACCACAAACGCGATGGCCGCCAGAAAGAAGAGAACCGGGGTCGCCCGCCGAAAATATTTATTGTCGTTTTCAATGCCCAGCCACAACAGGGCCAGGCCTTCCATGGCAAAGATAAAGACGGTGACGTTGGCGGAGAAGGCCAGCGGCACGGCGAGCGTGGCAAATACCAGGGCGATTGTCGTATGGGCCCGTCCCATCGGCAGCCATTGAAGCCGTCGAAGAAGCACCCAGGCCATAGCGGCGTTGACCCCGGCGATCCCGAAGGCCGCGTAGGCCAGAGCCATGGGCTCGGTCAGCAGCAGGCTAAAGGCCACAAAGGCCAAGATCGGATTGGCGAAGATCAAAACCCCGTTGATATTGCCGAGCTTCTTGGGGTTTCGCTGGGTGTCGAAGAGCGGAATGCTCAAGAAGAGCGCGTAGTACAGACAGACAAAGGGCAAGGTGCTCCAGAGGAGTTCCTCGGAGAAGCTAAAGACCCCCCAGAAGATTCCCATCACGAAGGTGAAGAAGAAGCCCAGAAGGTTCAGCCAGGGCCAGGAGCGCTTCCAGGCGATACCCATAATCGCGATATTTAGAACCGCATAATAGGAGAAGAGCCCCACATGATTTCCGCTGCCCGAGGAGATCAATACAGGCGCCAGAAAACCGGCGAGTATGGCGAGTACGGCCAGGCCGCTGGCGTTCTGGTAGACGGCCAATACGCCGGTGGCGGCGACGATGACTGAGGCGCCCACGAGGGCCACGCTGGTGGGCAATAGCTCATAGAAGCGAAACGCCGAGAAGAGGGTCATCAATAAGATGCCGATGGAGCCGCCCTGCAGGGTCAGGCCGAAGGAGCGTCGGGGGATGCGTTGGACCCAGCCGAAGACGATGCCGCCGATGGAGGCGAGGGCGATGCCGGCCAAGCGAAGTTCGATGGGGAAGGAGAACCAGCCCTCGCTGACGCCGTATTGCATCAGGCCGGCGAAGCCGACGAAGAGGACGAGGATGCCGACGATGGCGAGGACGTTGACGGGTTTTCGGGGGTCGGGATCGGGATCGAGATCGGGAGCGAGATCGGGAGCGAGATCGGGATCGGGATCGGGATCGGGATCGGGAGCGAGATCGGGATCGGGATCGAGATCGGGATCGGGATCGAGATCGAGATCGTTATCGAGATCGTTATCGAGATCGTTATCGGGATCGGGATCGTTATTGCTGGCAGTGCGCTGGGCGGGGGGCTGAGGGCCGGAATCCGTCGAGATAGACACTTCCGGTGGGGGGCGGTGTCGGACGGGTTCGGTTGGCTCCGGAGACTCGTCGGGCTTTTCCTCGGCGGGGGTTTCGGGGGCCTTCTCCGTTGCAACCGTAGGCGTTTCGGGGGCCTTGAGTTCCGTCGGTGCGGTCGGTGCTTTGGTAGGCTCTTCGGCGGCGGCGATCGTCTTCTGGCGCAACAATCTCTGGCGTCGATGGATGTCTTCAACCTCACCTTCCAGCGTCTGCACTCGCCGGCGGACCTTGGACATTTGAACCCATAGAATCACCACCACCAGCGGGGAAACCAGAAAAATCCCGGCGATGCCGAGACCAATAATGATCAATAGTAGTTCTACCATGGGCGTTCCTCTGGAAATCTATCGGTGCAAGGCAACACCTTACCACCAAATCCAGAGGATGCGTCAATCTTCGGAGTGCGGACGTGCCCGTCCGTATTGAACAAAAAGCGCTTTTCTTTTCATGCGGGACTACTACCGCGTCACCATCGCCAGGGTTTGCTTGTCTATCCTCTATCTGTCCGTAGTTTGCCCTCGTCGCCCAGCGGGAGTCATAACGAACTCCCGGCGGGCAGAGCTGGGCGGCCGAGAACGTAGTTCGTACTGGCAAGCCTCCCGGAGATGCATATGGAGCGTCAAACCCCGAAACCAGGTCAGGAGTCTGTATGGGACTATCCTCGTCCTCCTCGCCAAGAAGCCGTCGATCACCATATTGAGGTGTTCTTCGAAGATAAGCTGATCGCCGACACCGTCGACGCCCGCCGAGTGCTCGAAACGAGCCATCCACCTTCGTATTACTTGCCCCGAGATGACGTGGATATGAGCTCGTTTCGACCGAGCAAACATCGAACCTTTTGCGAGTTCAAAGGGGTGGCTACCTATTACGATCTGGTAGTCGGCGATCGAGTTTTAACCAATGTGGCCTGGACCTACGAAGACCCAACACCGGACTTCGCGGCCATCACCGGTCACCTCGCTTTCTATCCCTCCCATTTCGATTGTTACCTCGACGGTGATTCGGTTCGCCCTCAACCAGGAGGCTTCTACGGTGGCTGGATCACCGACAATATCGTGGGTCCCTTTAAAGGGGGGCCTGGCTCTCAAGGCTGGTGATGACCTCCGTGGACTCCATCATGGATGTCCCACATGATACGGTGCTCTGAATAGGCAGTAACTATGGTGATAGAGATAGGAGCGCTGGAGTCAGTGATCGGGGTTCATCTCCTGGCGACCTGGTATATGGTGGGGCTGATCTGGTTTGTGCAGATCGTTCACTACCCGGGATTTCAATCGATACCCCAGGCCGGATTTCGAGACTATGCTAATCGCCACGTTCGACGGTGGAGCGGCATAGGGGCATGAGTGCTATCGCCACATAAGTCCACGGTTTCTGATTCATAGCGTCACTTCAGTAGGTTTGTGTCCCGGCGCTTAAGTATTGTCACCTGGTTGTCCGCGCCGCAACCACGCCGGGAGCGCGGACGTCCGCGCTCCATGGAGTGGTGCGATCGGAATGGTTGTTGGCAGGCGCGCAAGTCGCGAACCGGAAAAACCCCGCCATGTGGTTAGTTGTGAAATGCGAGAGGGGGGACTCGAACCCCCACGTCCTTTCGGACACTGGATCCTAAATCCAGCGCGTCTGCCAATTCCGCCACTCTCGCGTGGTGACTTCAACTTTTCGTAAGAACCGCAAAGCCGCCGCACTTATGCCACCCATTGCGTCGACGATCAAGTGATTTCACTCTCCCAGCACCAATCGGAGCGCCGAGGGGTCTGTGAGGTCGTTGACGCAGGCGGTGGCGCCGCAGTCCATCAATTCGTCGCGGCTTGCGCCACCGGTGGTAACCCCCAGGCATTCGGCGCCGATCGCCTGGGCGGCGGCGACGTCGCGGGTGGTGTCGCCGATGACGAGCACACGGCATTGCTCGAATTCGGCGCCCAATCGCGTTGCGCCCCGTGTGGCTCCTATTCTTATGAGGTCGGCCCGGTCTTCGGCGTCGCACCCGAATCCTCCGAAGTCGAAATAACCGTTTAGTTGGGCCGGGGCGAGTTTGATGCGGGCGCCGCGTTCGATATTGCCGGTGCCCAGACCGATGGCAAAGCCCTGGCGTCCGTGCAACTCGTCGAGCATCTCGACGACGCCGGAAAAGACGGTGTACTTCGAGGTGTCTTTCATGGCCTCGAGCAGATACTCGATATAGGTCGTAAGGACCCGGTCGACCACCTCTTCGGAGGCTTCCACGCCGGCGCCCTCCAGGCCCTGCCGGGCGATGCCCCGGTCGGTGCCCCCGGCGAAGGTAAGAGTGAGTTCCGCATCGGGCCCCACCTCGTCTCGCAATGCACGGGTGAACGCACGGCCTCCGGCACCGTGAGCAGTGATAAGCGTACCGTCGATGTCGAATAGAATGACGTTGGGTCTGGCATCGAGCATGGGGTCTCCGGAGTTGTAGCTGCGACCTCGGTTCATTGAGATTTATATGATCGCTGTCGATAGGGTCAAATCGCGCGGCCTGCTGGAAGGCGGTCGGTGCTCGACCAC
>SKNI01000429.1 GCA_007120615.1 Myxococcales bacterium
AGAGGGTGTCGCGAGCGCTCTGATAATATTGAACGATGAAGTCGGGATAAAAGCCCCTCTCCAATCGTCGGGTGGGATCGCGGCGGATCATCTCCTGGAGAATATCAAGGGGGCGCATCACGTTTTCGCCGTCTTCCAGATAGCTCAACGCCAGATAGAGGAGGACTTCGGCGATCTCGTCGGGGTCCACCATTTCATGAGAGATGGTCTCAAAATTCTGAAGCGACCGCTCCAGATGGGTCACCGCATCCTGAGTCTGCACCCGCTTGTAGGCATCCACCCCCATCTCAGCCCACTGCCGGGCCAGCGCCAGCGTGCCCTCGTAGAGGGAGGCTTCTACGATCGCCTCCTGGAGATCCTGGTCGCTGATGAGTTCAATGGAGAAGTTCTCGGAGCGCCACTGGCGGGTGGCGCCCTGACGCATGGCCGATTGAAGCCCGGAGAGGTCGACGACCGCCTCCTCGGCGTCGTAAAATACACGCAGGTCCTCGGCAAAGGCCACCCGCTTTAACTCCGGTGGCGTCTGTGCCAGGGATACTCCCGGCATCGACACTCCCAGAGCCACAATCCAGCTCAGCGTGATGGCCGGCAGAAGATATCGAGCCGATAACGTCGGCGGCATGTGGACTCAATCGTAGTCGTAAAGACGGGGCAGGCTCACCTCACCGGCCTCCAGGTATTGCTCAGTCATTTGCAATGACACGCGGCGTTGGACCGGCCGATCGGCCTCCGGTCGGGGGGGCAATCGCACGCTCTCAACCTCTTGGTTATAAAAGAAGACATCGACGATGTAAAAGTGTCTGTCCTGTTCGGCTTCTTCCAGCCCGTCGAGGCGAAATCTTAAATTGGAGCTCAACTCGTTTAAGCGGCCCTCCACAAAGAGAAGCGCTTTGCCCCATCCCTCGATCTCTTCATCGGCCAGGGCTTCGGGCACATTGTCGGGCCGACCTTGCTCCAGGGCGGTGGCCACCATGGGCTCCTCGCTCACCGTCCAGCTAAACCCTCCTTCTCCTTCGGCGTCATCGATGACCACAAAATGAGCCAGGGCAAAGCGGGTCGAGCCGCTATTCATCAACATCCGCTCCGACGGCGGGGGAATGCTCACCGAGAGGCTATTTCGAAGCCCGTTATTGGCGGTGTCAAATTGAGCTCCCGGAGCCAGCCGAAAGGCCGGCTCCGTTCGGTTGGTGGCCAAAAAGATGGTCGCCCCATCTCGAAATACGGGCTCCACGCCTACCCAATGCAGGGCAAAGACGGGATGGCGCAATTCATAGACTTCCCGGTCAAACGTATTATCGGAACCATTCTCGAAGATCGCCCGCAAAAAGAAGTCCCCGATGTTGACGCAATTGGGGTCGGGGCTACTCCCGTGGGACTCCAGGACCAACTGGCTGGGCTCTTCTTGATTCTCTTCCAGAACCGTCAGATCCATCCGGCCGATCTCGTCGAAGCTCCCGCTCAACTCCACCCGGGGCTGGCGAGCGGTGGCCGGGATGGTCAAGGCAAAGGTGCGCTGGCGGTCGTCGAATTTATCGACCCTGGTCCACTGGCAGCTGACTTCGTTATTGGGATCAAAGGGATTCTCTCGGGCCTGAGCAGACGCGATATTATACCGTCGAAGCACCGCCCGGGCGTCGTCGCCAAAGCGGTAAAAATCAAGGGCGATGGCCTCGTCCTTTAGCTCATCGATCTCGATCTGTTGATAATTACCGGTAAGACCATCCTCATAGGTGGGACAACCGACCAACAAAACCACCCCTGCCAGAAGGGCGATCACCATCGGTGGAATGTGGAAGGGTTGCATCATCGTCTCACTCATCTTTTCTCAAACAACTTTTTCTCAAAAAGAGTCCCCGCAAGGTCACTATAACGCAACTCACAAGAGATGTCAGAGAGTAAGATTTCTCTGGAAGCTTCTTCTCCACCACTGGAGTACCAGTAGACCTATATCCAGGCTGCATTTCTCCTCCTTAAGAAAGCCACCGAGGGCGGTCGACGTAAGTATTTCCTTGAAAAACGGAGGGAAAGTCGCTTTAGTTGTCCTCGCACGATATCGCGGCAGGCTTCTTGCAAATTGACCTCTCCGCCAGTATCCGGCTTGCGGAGGATTGCAGACTATGACTCAACCACAACCCACACATTCCACCAGACGCCTCAACCAATGGATCGCGGCGCTCTCGGTCCTCATCATGATCTTCTCCGGCTGGGGATGCGCCATGGATGATATGGCGGAGGGACAATACGCCGAAAACGCCGCGGCTCCCGACGACGACTCCTCCCCCATTCGGGAAGCGGAAGCGGCTCTGATGGCCCACGATATCGAAGAGGCCCGCCGCATCTACGGCGGGCACCTCAATCACTACCCCGACCACGGAGCGGCGGCTGCCGGGTTGGCGATCACAGACCTGTTGCTGGTTTTGGGCACCACCGAGGCCACCGAGTTGTTGACCGAGAACCTCGGTGCTACCCGAGGACTCGACGTCAACGCCTTGATCTTTGCCGAAGATGGCTACCTCTACTGGGCCAGTCGGGGAGCCCGCTGGGCCGATGACGGCCAATTTCAGGGGATCCGCACCATCCTGGCCGACGATCTTCCCTGGAGCACCGAGCAGCTCGCCAACTTTCGCAATTTCGTGGAGGGTCTCGATGAGCCGATCGATAAATTGGTGCGTAAATTGGTCTCCCTGGCCAATGCCCTCAAAGGCGTTGATCTCAATTTAGAGACCGCCATCGAAGATGATAATTTCAGCCGTCTCTTTATCCCGGGGCAGGTCTTTCACGA
>SKNI01000005.1 GCA_007120615.1 Myxococcales bacterium
GATAGGAAGCCCCTTTTTGACCCGTTGTGATGCGCCGAGCAAACGGCCCAACTCAAAACCGTCTACGTACTCCATGGCCAGATAATAATCCGTATCGACGCGTCCGAAATCATAGATTTGTACGATATTGGGGTGGTTGAGCCCCATGGCGATCTTGGCCTCGGCGATGAACATCTCGATAAACCGTTCATTCTGGGCCAACTCCGGAAGAATCTTCTTGATGACTAACGTCTTCTCCACCCCTCTGGCGCCGACGCTCTTCGCCAGAAAGACCTCCGCCATTCCCCCTTTACCGATTCTCTCGGCCAGCTCGTACTTGCCGAAGCTCTTATTCACATCGCCTCGCACTCCCTGCCAATCCCCATGGATCCGCAGACATTCCACAAAAGTTTGATGATCAACGCCTGCATTCTACGGGCTCTCCGGTCCTGCGCAACTTTTACCTTCGTCCTCAGGAAGTGGAGACCACTCTAATTGCCGCAGCGCTTCGTAGAGCGCCACCGCACAGGCATTCGAGAGGTTGAGGCTGCGAACTTTGTCGCTTATCGGGATTCGGTAGAGGCGTTCGTCGTGGCGCTCAAGGATCTCGTCGGACAATCCTTTGGTTTCGCACCCAAACACCAGCACCGAGCCCGGTCGCCATCGCACCTCGGTGTAGCGACGGGTCGTCTTCTTGGAGAAGAGATGGAGCCGCTCTCGGGGAAAGATCTCTTCGATAGAGGAAAAGCCGGGATGCACGCAGAGACGAACATGACTCCAATAATCCAACCCCGCTCGCTTCAGGTATCGGTTATCCAGTTCAAATCCCAGCGGCTCTACCAGATGCAGCCAGACGTCTGCTCCGGCGCAAAGACGACCGATATTGCCGGTATTTCCCGGTATTTCCGGCGAAACCAGGACCAAATGGAGGTCCTTATCGTCAGCGGTGCCCCATTCCGGCTGGGGCGACGAGATCGTAAATCCGTACATATTGTCTGAAATAGCGCTATCTTCTTTCACAGCATTAACCCTCGTACTCCTCATTGACCAATCAGGACCGAATCATAACACAGCGACTGGCTGTTGGCCTACGTGCGGACTCCTGTACTGCAGAGAATATAGAATACGACCGGCGCCATTCAAATTCCCACTTTTTTGACCGCGCCGACAGACCTCCGACGGCCCCGGGGCAAAAACGCTCTACTCTTCAAGCGATGGTCGGTTTCATAAACCAGGCCTTGGGACGGGTAAACCGTTCCCTCTCCTCGGCTCCAAACCCGGAGTGACGCCGCCCCATACAGGGCCTCGGGTCGCGAGTGCCGCAATCATTCCAGTACACCGTTCCCACATCCAACTCTCCCAGCAGACGGGCGGCTCTCTTGTGACTGGCCGTAAATACGGAGGCCGTCATCCCGTACTGAGAGTCCGCCAGAAGCGCGACGGCCTCACCATCATCGCCAACCCGCTGCAGGGCTATCGCCGGCCCCGAAGTCTCTTCCCGCATCACCAGCATTCGGTGATCGACTTCGGTCAATATCGTGGGCTCAAAGAAATACCCCTTCCCCCCCTTGGCCCGACCTCCGGCGAGAACCTGGGCTCCTTTTTGAAGGGCGTCGGCGACTTGATATTCCAACGCCCCGAGTTGCTCTTTTCCGATCATGGGCCCGAGAAATGTATCCGGCTTCAGAGGATCTCCCATCTTGTACGAGGCGACCCGCTCACAGGTAGCCTCTACCACCCGCTGGTAAACCGTTTCGTGGACATAGACTCGCTCCACGGAAAAACAATTCTGGCCGCAATTATAAAATGCCCCGTCCGTCACCACCCTCGCGGCAACTTCCGGGTCGGCATCGTCGCAAATATAGACGCCGTCTTTGCCTCCGAGTTCCATCTGTCGTGGAATCAGACGGGTCGCCAATTTCTCCGAGATCATTCTTCCCGTGCAAAATGATCCCGTAAAAAAGACTCCCGCCACCCGCTCATCGAGCAGAAAGTCTCCCACATAACCGTCGCCGATGATGACTGCGAAGGCGTCCTCGGGAATCCCTGCCTCCTTCAAGAGACGACCGATGGCCTGGCCATTCAACGCCGCCCGCTCCGAGGGTTTGTAGAGCACTGCGTTTCCCGACAGCAATGCCGGCACCAGGTTATGCAATCCGATTTGCCAGGGAGAACTCCAGGTCGAGATATGGGCGATCACTCCCAGAGGTTCCCTTTCGATATGAGCCGAAGAACCGTTGCGGGGGACCCCTTCTGCGGAACCATCGCTCAGTGCTGCCAGATAATTCTCGACGAATTGCGCACTTCGCTGAATTTCTTCGCGGGCCTGAACGATCGGTTTTCCCACCTCCATGCTCAACAACTTCGCGAGATCTTTGTGCTGTTCATCGATCAATTGGCCAAAGGTCTTTACTCTCTCGGCGCGTTCGGCCTGAGAGAGCATACCCCAGCGCTTTTGACCCATTCGGAGGTGCTGAAAATATTCATGAATGGTGCGGCGATCGTCTGTCGTCAGGCGTTCCAGAATCTCGCCGGTGGTGGGATTTGTACATTCCAACATTATTGTCTTCCTTCCCTGGTAGTCGATGGTTCATTGCGCCCGCATCCATGCGGCTGCAACGACGGCATAAAGAGCCGTCTCGAATAGCAAACAACTGCTTGAGTACTTCTTCCCCGCTTCACTTCTTTTGGACTTCTACGGCTTGTTCGGTGCTCAACCTGGAGCTACCCGATCATACTTCTTCGGCACGCCTGACCACGGTTGCAGCCTTTCGTCGGCGCATTGCATTGATGA
>SKNI01000734.1 GCA_007120615.1 Myxococcales bacterium
CCTCGTGTGCACATAATACCGCATGGCCCAGACCGAGCGGCTTTTTCTGCCGAATCGAAATTGTGCGGATCAACGAGCTGATCGCACGCACTCTCTCCAACTCCTCGTACTTCCCGCGCTTCTCCAGGATTTTTTCGAGCTCATAATTAAAATCAAAATGATCCTCGATGCCCCCTTTGCCTCGGCCCGTAATGAAGATCACCTCTTCAATTCCGGCGTTGACGCACTCCTCCACCACCACCTGAATCGCCGGGACGTCCACGACGGGCAAGAGTTCCTTGGGCACTGATTTTGTGATCGGCAAAAGACGCGTTCCAAACCCGGCCACCGGAATCACAGCCTTTCGAACCGTCTTCTTTTGAGGTGCTTTTTCCATATATTTTCCCGACTCAGGATAAGATGAGGACTGTACCGTCAGGATTATGGACTCACCAGTGGTGGTGTCAACCACATGCCGGTTGATGCTCCAAAACCCCAAAACCCTTTCAACTTTTTGCAAAATACTGTACTCAACAATGAGATTTTACACGCCGATTCGAGCCGGTAGGCTTTTCTCGCTGCGGAAAAACCATGAACGAGATCCTCGTCGCATGTGGAGATGTGGCGCTGCTCAAGAATATTCTGGGGCAGTTGCCGCCGAATACATTTAAGCCCATCGCCACCAAAAACGGTGGTGGTACGGCACAAAAGGTCGCCAATCGGGCACTGGTGCTGGCCATCGTGCATGCCGAGTTGGCCGATCAAAAAGCCGGTGAGTTGTTAAAAGAGCTCAAAGCCCAGCAGCCGGCGCTGCCCATTTTATTGCTCACTTCCTCCAATCCCCCGTCGAATGGACCCTTTGACCGGGCCCTTCGTTATCCCCTTCCGGGACCGGTCCTTCGAAACGCCATCAAGGGGATGGTCAAGACCGAAGAGGAGGCCGAGGATCTCGACCGCTGGAAGGCGTTCTATAATGACGTCAAAAAGCGGCTGGCCCGAGCTCCCAAGCAATCCTATTACGAACTTCTGGGACTCCAGAACGGCGCTCCTCATCACGAGCTCGTAAAAGCCTTTGATAAGCTCAGCTTGCACTTTCACCCCGATCGCTACACCCAATATCAAAATAAGAAGTGGGGAAAGGCGCTCTACCAGAAGGTCAACGCTTATTATAAACTGCTGACCCAGGCCTACGGAGTGGTCAGTGATCGACGGCTGAGATCGCTCTATGAGAATGCTCTCAGTCGTGGAGAGTTGCGCCTCGACCCCGAAGAGACCAATATTGCCGACCGTGGCCCCCGCTCCATCGCCGAGTCGGCCACCACCAATAAAGGCCGACGCTTTTTGAAAATGGCCCAGACCGAACTCGCCAAGGGCAATCAACAGGCGGCGCTTCGAAACCTTCAATTCGCCTTGAGTATGGAACCGGACAACCGGGCCATTGAGAAAAAGATCGAAGAACTCAAGGGTTAAGTACTAAAACGACCGGCTTCCCTCCTACGATGTCCAAGAAAAAGAAGTCTGATATTCTCCCGCGCTTTATCACGGCGGTAGTGGCCTTGCCGCTGCTTGTTTCGCTGATAGCCTTTGCCCCCCACTGGGGATTTTTCCTCTTCATTCTGGTGGCCGCGACCATCTCGATCTGGGAGTTCTGCGGGATCTTGATGGCCACCGGTGACGGCTCGGTGGAACATCCCTCCGGGCGGGTCATGACGGTGGTGATGGGCCTGTTGTTGATGAGCGTCTTTTATTTCGCCGAGGCCTATTTCATTCCGGCGCTCACCGGGGTGACCCTGGTTGTTTTTCTATTCTATCTCTTCGTCTACAAAGAGATCTCAAAGGTCACTCATTATATCGGCACCAGTCTCACCGCGGTGCTCTACGGAGGGGTCTTATTTACGTTCATCCCGCTGCTGGGTCGCGACGGCGGCGATGCCGGCTGGATGTGGATCATCATGCTTCTGACCCTGATCTGGTCTTCGGATACGGGGGCTTATTTTGCGGGCACCTTTCTGGGTAAACACAAACTCTACCCGTCGGTCAGCCCCAATAAATCCATCGAAGGGGCCGTGGGAGGCCTGGCAGCGACGATCGCTTTTGCCTTTTTGGCCAACGCTATCTTTTCGTATTTCTTCCCCGAAGCCTGGACTTCTCTGGGCGCGGTGCAGATACTGATCCTTGCGATCCCCGCGAATATCCTTGGACAAACGGGTGATCTGGCCGAGAGCCTCCTGAAGCGGGCTCATAAGGTCAAAGATAGCGGCACCATCATTTACGGACACGGTGGAATTCTAGATCGTATCGATGCGTTGTTTTTCGCAGCGCCCTGGGTCTATTATTTCCTTTTATACGGTGTCCATACCTCCTGATTCGGAGAACCAGGCGCTAGACGACCAGCGCTAGCCCGCGGCAAACCATGAGCTTTCTTTATTTTCTTATCTTGATCGGGGTGCTGATCTTCGTCCATGAACTGGGCCATTTTGCGGTGGCTAAATTCTTTGGCGTGGGGGTCAGTAAATTCTCGATCGGCTTTGGCCCGTCCTTGCTCAGTTATCAGGGCAAAGAGACCGAATACTCAATCTGCCTTCTGCCCCTGGGAGGCTTCGTCCTGATGGAGGGAGCAGATCTGGAGTCCACGGAGGCCATGCCCGAAGAGGATCGGCATAAAGCGCTGATGGCCAAACCGATCTGGCAACGCTCCCTGGTCGTATTGGCTGGGCCGGTGGCCAATTTAATCTTGCCGGTGGTGATCTTCTTTATCTTCGCGGTGATGCAGACCACTGCTCTTCCCTCGCAGATCGGAGAGGTGTATCCAGACACCCCGGCGGAGCACGCCGGATTGATGGCCGGGGACCGTCTGGTCTCGATCAACGGCAAACCGGTGACCTTCTGGCACGACACGGTGCGGACCATTCACCGCTCTCCCGGCGAAGAGATCGAGCTCCAATTTGAGCGCGATGGCGAGGTCCAGACCATCAACGTGGTGCCCGAGGCGGTCACCTCTACCGATTATCTCGGACTCGCCCGAACCACGATTGGCCGCATTGGGATCGGCGTCGGAGCTGCCGGGACTGTTGTCGGCATCGAAGATCGTCAGGGTCCGGCCGCCGAGGCAGGCCTCCAATTCTTTGATCAGGTCGTCGCCATCAACGGCGAACCCGTGGAGCGATTCGACGAGATCAAGAGCGCCGTTCGAACCAGCGAGGGGCGGCCCCTTGAATTTGTGGTGCTCCGCAAGAGCGCGTTCAACCTGGAATACGCCGGTCTCTACAGCCAGCACAAAGAGACCCTCACCATCACCCCCAGAGAAGTAGATGGCGTCTACAGGATCGGAGTCGACTCCTCTCGGATGTATCTCGTGGACGTCACCGAGGGCGGCGCCGCGGACCGGGCGGGGCTAAAATCCGGGGATAAGATTCTCGCCATCGACGGCCGGCCTCAGGGAAGCATTTCACTGGTGAGCGAGCGGATTCGAAATGAGGTCAACGAGCGAGTGGTAGCCCGCGACGTCGATGACGATATCGACGATGATGCACCCATCGATCCCTCCTTTGAGTTGACCATTCAGCGAGGCGGGGAGACACTTACGATTCATTATGTCCCGGAAGTCGTCGCCTTTCAGGACGACACGGAGCAGACCCATTATCGAGTGGTGCACGGGTGGGAGACCTTCCGAGGCAACGTATCCCCGGAGCGGATCTACCATCCCCTCGGCAAGCGTATCGTCTACAGCGCCCGAGAAGGCATTGATCAGACCTGGGAAGTGACCAAGATGATGGGCGTCGCCCTGGTTCGCCTGGCTCAAGGGCGACTCTCCTCCAAGAGCATCGGCGGGCCGATCATGATCGGAGAGTTGGCCGCCGATGCCGGCCGGGCCGGAATCGAGCCCTTTTTGGAGATGATGGCGCTGATCAGCATTAACCTGGCCATCATCAATATGCTCCCCATCCCCATTCTGGACGGGGGACGACTTCTCTTCTTCGCGCTGGAGGCGATCAAACGCGGCCCCTTAAGCTATCGAGTGCGCCAGATCGCCGCCTATATCGGCCTGGTCCTCATCATCCTGCTGATGGTGCTGGCCTTTAAAAACGATATCGAGCGAAATTGGTATCGCGTCGTCGAATATTTCGAAGAACGTTAGCTATTTTAGTCCACAATCGAGTTCCATGACTGATTCATCTCCAGCGTTCCAGCGCGTTCTTGCCATCGAGACGGCCACTCGCTACCAGGCCGTGGCCCTCCTCGATGGGGACCAGCTGCTCGAACACCGCATCCAACGGGTTCGCTATAACCACGGCAGCTCTCTGCTCGGAAATATCGACCACCTCCTGCTCGCCCAGGCGGTGGAAGTTGCCGACATCGACCTCTTCTGTGTGGGCCTGGGTCCGGGAAGTTTTACGGGCTTGCGGGTGGGACTCGCCACCGCCAAAGCCCTGGCCCGGGCCACGAATCGACCCATCGTCGGGGTTTCCAGCCTGGCCGCCCTGGCTCAGGGCGCTGCGCGGACCCATCCGAAGGCTACCATTCTTGCGGCCATCGATGCCCGCCGGCGCGAGGTCTACGCCGCCGCCTATCGGTGGAGCGAGGGTCAACTGCAATGTGTCCTCGATGCCTGTGCCCTCTCCCCCGCCAGATGGAGAGCGCGAGTCGAGGAAGACGTCACCGGACCGCTGATTCAAATCGGCGACGGCGTCCCGCGCTATGCAGATCTGGCCGAGTGGGCTGGCGTCACCACGATTCCCCAGGCGCTCGCTCCGCCGTCGGCGGTGAGCGTAGCGCTTCTGGGACGCCAGAAGGCCCGCGCACAGGGACCGGCTGATCTCATCTCTCTGGAGCCAGACTATATCCGGCCCAGCGACGCCCGCCTCCCCGATCGCCCACTGCGTTCCATCCCCGAGTTGGATGAATAAGCTACCTTCATGTCCGAACCCGCTCCCACCATACCGGGCCGTCTGACCCTTGAGTTAGGCGAGTCTGCGTCCGCACAGGCCAAAAACCTGGGGTTGAGAAACCTCAAGGGCATCGGCCCGAAGACCGAAAAGAAGCTCAACGAGCGGGGAATCTCCGATCAATTGGAGTTGCTCCTCTACGTCCCTCGCAAATACCGACCCACCTACCGATTTCAGCCCGGGCCGATGATGGTCCGGGAGTCGGCGGAGTGGATCGAGGCCATCGGTCGTGTGGTCGGGGTGATCCCTCCGAAACTCCACGGTCGGGCTCCTTTTGAGGTTCGACTCGATGTGGACGGCGCGGACTTCAAATTATTGTGGTTTCATCTCCCTTACCGGGGATTCGACCGACCGTTTAAGCCCGGAAAATCGGTCCACTTCGAGGGAAAGGTCGAATATCGCCAGGCCGTGGCGAGCCTCTCGCATCCCACGGCGAAGGTCGTCGACTCCACGACTCGAGGGACACCGGCCACCGAGTTGGTCCCCGTCTACGGGGGAATCGAGGACATCGGTGAGTCCATTCTGTCCAGGGCGGTGGCCGAGGCCTGCGAGAATCTTTCGCCCCTGCTCGTCGAGGGTCTGCCGGGTTCGCTACTCCAGGATCACAATCTTCCCACCATCGAAGACGCTCTTCGGACCATCCATGTGTTGGACCCCGTCGACGATCTCGACGCCTTTCGCCAACAACTCCAGAAGGCTCGAGAGCGGTTGATCTTTCAGGAATTCTTCGACCTCCAGACGGCCATGGCGCACCGCTACGTGGCCGAGCGTCGTGCCGCAAAGGCTACTCCCTGCTCCGAGCGGGACCTGGGCCGAGAGATGGTCCGAAATCTGCCCTTTCAGCTCACCGGCGATCAACGAGAAGCCATCGCCACCATCGCCGATGAGCTGGACAGCCGAATTCCCATGCGACGCCTTCTTCAGGGCGATGTGGGAAGCGGCAAAACCGTGGTCGCTTTGATGGCCGCGGCCATCGCCATCGCCAACGGCGTGCAGGTCGCCATGATGGCTCCCACCGACATCCTCGCTCGCCAGCACTTAAGGCGCGTGGCCGAATTCTTTGACGGCCTGGGCATCACCTGGACGCACCTCTCGGGCTCTCAAGGCGCTGCGGACCGCAGGGAGACACTCCAACAGCTCAAATCAGGCGCGGCGAATCTGGTCGTCGGCACGCACGCGCTCTTTCAGGAGGGTGTCGAATTTAACGACCTGGGCCTTATCATCGTCGACGAAGAGCATAAATTCGGCGTCGAGCAGCGCCAGGCGCTTATGCAATTGGGCCGCGATCCCCATCTTCTGGCCATGACGGCTACCCCGATTCCGAGATCGCTGGCCCATGCCGTATTCGGTGATCGCGACCTCACTCTTATCCGCGAGAAGCCGCCGGGCCGAAAACCGATCCGCACCGTTCTGCGCGACCGCTCTCGGGCATCGAAGATCTACGATTATGTGCGAGACCGAGTAAAATCGACCGGCGATCAGGCCTACTTCGTCTATCCTCTGGTGGAGGCCAGTGAGGCGGTCGCAAATCGCCGAAACGTCATGGATAGCGCTCAAGAGTTGGCCAACGGTCCGCTGAAGGGGTTGCGAATGGGAATCCTCCACGGCCGGATGGACGCCGACGCCAAAGACGCCGTGATGACCCGGTTTTCTCGGGGAGAGCTTGATATCTTGTGCGCCACGACGGTGATCGAAGTCGGCGTCGACGTTCCCAACGCCACCATCATGGTCATCGAAAACGCCGAAATCTTTGGCCTCAGCCAGCTCCACCAGCTTCGCGGCCGCGTCGGACGTGGAGAGAGCGAATCGATGTGCATTCTGGTGGCGGGCTACGGCTTGACCGACGACGCCGCCCAACGCCTGCGAGCCATGATCGAAACCGACGATGGTTTCCAACTCGCCGAGACCGACCTTCGCATCCGAGGGCCGGGAGAATTTTTAGGGATGAAGCAGGCGGGCCTTCCCGAATTTCGATTCGGTGATATCTTACGGGACGCCTCCTGGCTGCAGACAGCCAGAAAAGACGCCCGACGACTTATCCTGGGAGATGCCGCCCGATGACGACTTCCCCACCCTATCGCTACGCCGAAGTCGCCCTGGACGTCCCACTCTTTACGGCGCTCACCTACCGCGTTCCCGAAGAGCTGGCGACCAGCCTCATGGTTGGCCACCTGGTGCAGGTTCCCTTCCGAAATCGGTCGAAGACCGGGCTGCTCACAGGGCTAAAAAATGAGCTCGATGATCCGGAACTGGAGAAGAAGCTAAAGTCGGTGGTCGACATCGTCGATCCCGAGCCGCTTTTGTCAAAGACCGATGTTCGATTCCTGCGCTTCATCGCCGACTATTATTTTGCTCCCATCGGCGACGTGGTGCGACTGGCGCTGCCCTCGGCGGTGCGCCTCGACGGGATGAAACACTACCATCTTGTCGAAGAGCCACCACCGATGTCGGAGATCTCCGAGAACCTCCACAAGGTTGTAAGCGCCCTCTCTGAAAAACCTGTCGCTATCAAGAAGCTGCGAAAACAATTCTCCGATCTCACCTATCATCGACTGGCAGAATTAGAAGAATCATTCGTCGAGGTCACCTATTTAGAAGAGAAGAAATTTCGACCCAAGACCGAGACCTATTACCGACTGACTCGAAAACCGGAGAGCGACGAGCGACTGGGCGCCAACCAACAACTGCTCATCGACCACCTCATTCGAAATAAAGAGGAGCCCATCGGCCTGACCGAGCTTCGACAGGTGGTCTCCAGTCCCTACAGCAGTCTTCGATCGCTAAAAAAGCGGGGCATCGTCGACTCCTTTGAAGAGGAGATTTACCGAGATCCTTTCTCCGAAGCCCAGGTCACCATACCTCGGGAGATCGAGCTAAGTCGGGAGCAGCAAAGCGCTATCACTGCGATTGAAAAAGCTCGAAACGAGGGTGATTTCCGAGGGTTTGTGCTTCATGGTGTTACGGGCAGCGGCAAGACCGAGGTCTACGTCCACGTCATTCGTCAGGCGCTTAAAGAGGGCCGCCGGGCCCTGGTTCTGCTACCGGAGATCGCTCTCACCCCCCAATTTGTGGCCGTCTTTCGAGGACATTTCGGAGACTCCATCGCCGTGCTCCACTCCGGGCTGACACCGGCTCAGAAATTCGATCAATGGCGCCGCATCAAGCGAAACGAGATGGATATCGTCATCGGGGCTCGCTCCGCTATCTTCGCGCCGATCACCGATCTGGGGATCATCGTCGTCGACGAGGAACACGACACCAGCTTCAAACAGGAACGCGGCACTCGCTATAACGCCCGAGATATGGCCCTGGTCCGTGGAAAGTTGGAAAACGCTCAGGTGATCCTGGGAAGCGCGACCCCGATTCTGGAATCCTTTCACAACGCCAGAGGTGGCCGGCTGACCTACCTGCCGATGCCCGAGCGGGTCGCCGACCGCCCTCTTCCGGAGGTAGAGATCATCGATATGCGGGAGCGGGAGTTAACCGGTTCGGACCGCTCCGAGGTCCTCTCCAGACAGTTGATCAGCGCCATCGACGACACCCTCCACGCCGAGAAGCAGGCGATTCTCTTTCTCAACCGCCGAGGCTACTCGCCCTGCGTCTTATGCGACTCCTGCGGACATCTCTTTCGCTGCCCTAATTGTGACGTATCTCTGACCTATCACCGCCGGATGGAGGCGCTGCGGTGTCATCACTGTGACTTCTCGCTTCGCATGCCCGAGTCCTGCCCGGAGTGCGAACATCCCGGCATCGGCCGAAAGGGCACGGGTACCGAGAAGTTGGAGAACCACCTAAAAGAGCTCTATCCCCGCGCCCGGGTCGCCAGACTGGACCGCGACACCTCTGGAGGAAACGGCCTTCGCACCCTGCTGCAGAGCTTTCGAAACCGAGAGATCGATCTACTGGTGGGCACCCAGATGGTCACCAAAGGACACGACTTTCCCCATGTCACCCTTGTGGGCGTGGTCCTGGCCGATATGAGCCTGAATTTTCCCGACTTTCGAGCCGCCGAGCGCACCTTTCAACTCCTCACCCAGGTGGCCGGCCGGGCCGGTCGCGCAGATACTCCCGGAGAGGTCTATATCCAGACCTATACCCCGGAGCATTATAGCCTGCTTACGGCTCGAGAACATAATTACGAGGGGTTCGCAACCCGCGAGCTGGCAGGCCGAGAAGACCATCTCTACCCCCCCTTTGCTCATCTGCTGGCTATTAAATTCGAAGGAGCCAGCGAAGGCGCTACCATCTCCGCAGCCCGCCATTACGCCACCACCGCCCGACGGTTATTTCGACAGGTCAAAGCCTTCGGCGACCAGATCATCATGCTCGGCCCGGCCATGGCTCCCATTGCCCGCATCAAAAACCGAAGCCGCTGGCAGATCATCTTTAAGGCTCGAAGCCGCAAGGCGCTGCGCCAATTCGCGGCGCATATGCTGGAGGTCGCCGGCCACTTCGACGGCCGCCGCGAAAAAAAATACCGAAACGTCCGGGTCATCGTCGACGTGGATCCTCAGAGTTTGCTCTGAGCACCAAAACATTCCAACAGGCGTAGAGGTGCGGAGCGGGGGCTTGCCCCCGCTCTGCCGTTGGAATCGCACGCATTTTACAACCGCCGGCACTTTACGTATAAGTATAAATCACAAACCAAACGCCTTAAACGTTTGTCAAATCTAAAGTGAAACGGCATCAGGAGGGAGAGATGCAAAAGTTATTATCCTGTCGAGCGGCGACAATTGTATTTTGTATTGCATCCATCGCGACGATCGCCACGGGCTGCAACGGCGATGATCCGCCGGCTGTTGAAGAGAACCAGAACGAAAACCAGGCTCCCAATCAAGAGGAGCCTCCTTCTCTCGCAGATTTCCATCAATTATGCGCCGCCGCAGGCACCACCTCGGACGGGATATTATCAGCGCTACATTGCTTCGGCCCCCATGATCTTTCGGGATTTGAGGCGAGCGATGGGGAACTGACATGGCAGCCGGGATCATTTCATATCATCGCCCAATAGTCACGCCATCAGCGTTATCTAGCTCGGATTATTCATGACTCGTCTGCTGCGGCTCATCAGCCCCAAAATCCCTTCATTTCACTCCTCAACGATGCGCTGCATCGCCTGCGGGGCTCAATTTTGGGTTTTTGTCGCTGATTTTGCCTCGCGACGACGACTCAGGAATAATCCAAGCTAACAAATACACAGATATCAATGAGTCAGGAGAATACTTTCATGAAAAATAAAACGAGAAACGTTTCACAATTCTCAACCTTCCTCGGATTGGTGGTCGCCTCCTTATTTCTGACGAGCACAGCACTTGCGAGCGTTCCGGTGAGCATTACGCAGCAGGGACGAATTCTCGATAGCGATGGAGAGCCGTTAACGGGCAACCATACTCTTGAATTTGCCCTCTACGATTCGCCCACGGGAGGCGTCATATTATGGAGCGATTCGGTAACCACCACGTTGAATGAACACGGGGTCTATTCGGTGACCCTCGGCAACAGTGCGCAGCCCATCGATGCCGAATTGTTGCGCGACGGCGATGTTTATCTTGGTATGACGGCCGGCGAAAACGAGATGAGCCCGCGTCTGGAGCTCACCGCCGTACCCTTTGCGGCGATGTCCGAGGTAGCTCTAAG
>SKNI01000677.1 GCA_007120615.1 Myxococcales bacterium
GCATCACGGCGCTCAACCGCGGCATGTCCAACTTCAGCGAAGGCAATGTGATTCTCTTCTCTTCTCATGACCGCGAGTTGGTGGAGACTGTAGCCAATCGCATCATCGAATTGGGACCAGGTGGCCTGGTCGATGAGCGCATCCAATTTGACGAATATCTGCAGAGCGAGCGCATCGCCGGCCGACGTCGTGAGCTCTACGGAGCCGACGTAAGCATCTGAAGCTGGCTGGTATAAGAGCGTTAGCCGGGCTCCTCATAGGTGCCATCCACGTGGATGGCGAACCGACCCTTCTTGCCATCGTGCACCGGGCCGTCGTCGGCCCAGGTCCAGCCGCCGAACGCGGTCTGCTGGTAGTCGGCATAGGCCTGCCGAATCTCATCCTGCGTATTCATCACGAAGGGCCCCCGCTGGGCCACGGGCTCGCCAATGGGCCGCCCCTGGAGCAATAAGACTTCTGCATCCGACGGACCGCCCTCTACTTGAAGTGTGCCCTGCTCTTCGACCTCGACGCGGTGATAATTGGGCACGAAGCGGCCGGCTACGCTTACCCCTTCGCCGCGATGGACGTAGAGGGAGCGAAGGGTTCCCGGCAATACCCGGGGCAACTCGAGTTTGACCCCTGGCTGGAGTCGAATCTTCCAGATCGCGATATCGCTTTCACTTCGCGCAGCCCAGGAGTTCGGCGGTGGCGCCGGCGGTTTTTCTCCGCCGTAGCTGCCGGCGACGATCGTCAATTCTGCGATGCGTCCTTCGTCGTCCGTAGCGACCACCCGTGGAATCTTCTCATTCCATAACATCGTAAAATAGGGGTCGACCATCTTGTCCGACCGCCGAAGGTTGAGCCAGATCTGAAAGAGTTCCAGGGGGTTCGGCGAGTCCTGGTCGAGGAGGGGAAACATCTCGGCGTGCTGGATTCCTCCTCCCGAGGTCAGCCATTGCACGTCGCCGCCGCCGTAGCGAGCAGTCGCCCCCAGCGAGTCGGCGTGATCGAGAAATCCGGTCCGCACAACGGTAACCGTCTCAAATCCTCGATGAGGATGACGGGGAAACCCCGGGACCTTTCGCCCGTGATACATCCGCCAGTCTTTTCCCTCATCGAAATCTCGCCCCAGGTGACGACCAGCAAGAGACGCCGCCGGACCTAGGTCTTCATTGCCTTCCGGATAATCGTCGCGGTGATGGGCGCAAAACAAAAACGGATCGGAGGTCTTCCAATGCATCCCGCCGATGGGGGTGACGGCCTTGATCGCGGCCGAAGGGCTGGAGTCCTCCTGGTCCGGTTCCGGCTCCGGCTCAGCGGCAGTAGCCGGCCGATTATCGCTCTCCACCTTCTTGCACGCCAACATCGGAAAGATGCTGCCCGCCGCCAATAATTTGAGGGCCGTACGACGCTGCACCACCAGGCTCGCAACTCGTCCCGGAGACGCCTCGGAGAGCATCATCTTATTACCAAGCCTCTCATCGACGATCTGAAGTCGCTCACCGCAAGCGTCGTGAAGCTCCCAGGCCGCAAAGATGAGATCGGCCACCTCTTTTCCCGTCGCCTTTGCGGCTACCATCTTTGGATGCAGCGCCTCGAGTCGATGAACGACCTTTGCCTGCCGCGGCGGCGCGGCCAGTTGCGACAGCAGGGCCGAGAGCGATCCGGCCGTCGGCAACTTGCCTTTTTCGCCGGTCTCCACAGAAGCTCGCGGCTCCCGAAACAAGGCATTAAGCACCCACGCCACTCCGTGCCACACCTCTTCAAAGGCCCAGTCGAACTCATCAAACGTCAGATTCTCCGTGGCCTCATCCAGATAGACTTTGCCGCGGGCCAGCGACTTTTCGGGATTCATGGTCGTCCTACTACACAAAAGTTGTCTGCTCACTGGAACACCAGCTCGGCGCAAAATATTCACCGGCGACAAGATGGCAATCACCGCCTCCCCATAAACCAACCACCTCCCAGCAGGCCCGAAGCCTGCCTCCCTTTCGCCCTGGCGAAGGGGAGGTGGCCAAGCGCTGTTCAGGCTTGGTCGGAGGGGTCGTCGCGAGCCAGCAAAACCTCGCGCTGCACGTGGTCGAGGCTCGCTACTACCCCTCAGTCGCCTGAACTTCGGCGACAGCTCCCCTTCGCCGGAACTGCGGCGAAAGGGAGCCAGGCCACGGGCGTTTTGGAGCGTGGCGGTGGCTGCAACGAAGCGCATTTACAAGGGAAAACGTAAGGGCTTTTCGAGCACTTTTATTGTCATGAAAACCCGTTTCGTGACAATAAATCCTTCTAAATGATACTTCCGTGACAAATATTTGTCATGAACCCGCATCCGGCTCTTCCGCGGCGCCGCCGTCGAAGGCCTGATCTTTTTCGTTGTAAATCACACCTCAATGAATCGTAACGCGGGTGATATCTCGAAGCACCATCCCACTGCGGGGCCGGGCCGGGATCTCGTCCATGGCGTAGGTCAGGTCTTGGTCGGGAACCTCATAGTCGAGGCGTTCGACTAGAAAATGCAGACTGAGTTTCATCACTTCGATGGTCGCCCACTCCCCGGCGCAGCGATGTCCGAGGAAATGATCGCCTCCCCCTTGAGGGATGAGCGAAAAGGCCGATTCATCCCAGCGGATAAAGCGATCGGGGTCGAAGCGCTCTGGATTCTCCCAGATCTTGGGATCGTGGTTCGTTCCGTAGAGGTCGAGCAGCGTCAGCGTATCCTCGGCAAAGTCGTAGCCTTTCCAATGAAAATCCTGACGTACGAGTGCCGCGGCGAAGGGAAAGAAGGGATAAAA
>SKNI01000065.1 GCA_007120615.1 Myxococcales bacterium
AGGAGATGACCTACGAGATTCGGTAGGTCATGGGAATTTATCGGTAGGCCGTCGAACTTCATCGCTGGCCCGGACGAATTGGAAATGAAAACCGCGATCAGAACTGAAGCGGCATCAAAATAAGAGATCTAAACCATGCGACATCAGTTGTACCAAAGACAGAAGGCTCCCGTGACGATGAGAAAGCAAACGACGAGAAATACAGGTCTGTGGTTGGTGGCAATGGCAGCGGCGCTGCTGGTTGCTCCACCGCTTTTTGCCCAGGGGGGAGCGAGCTCAGATCGACCCGGAGTCATCGACCGGGATGGGGCCGAAGATCGTGGGGAAGGTGGCGAGGCCACCGAACGTCAGGGACAACAGGGTTCGCGATCGGAAGGTCAGAGAAGGGTGATCAGCCCCGAAGACGATGATACGGGAGAGCGATTTAGCTTTACCCCGAATTTCGATCCCAGCTTTCGGGCGCGAAATACCCCGGGCAACGCTCGAGTGACCATCGACTTTCGGGAGGCCAATCTGGAAGAAGTGGTCAAATTTTTCTCGGGGGCGATGAACCTTAACTTCATCGTCGCCGACAGCCTTCAGGCCAATAAAAAGATCACCATCATCTCACCGCAGGCGGTGACGATGGATGAGGCCTATCGGGCGTTTTTGTCGGCGCTGGAGATGAACGGACTCACCATTGTTCCCCAGGGCAACTTTTTGAAGATCATCGAGTCTGGTGCGGCGATTTCGGAGCCCATGGCGCCTTATGAGACGAGTGATGACATCCCCAATGAAGCCCGGATGGCTACCGCGATCATCCAGGTGGAGAACGCCAATATCGACGAAGTGGAAGAGGTCATCGGAAATTTCGTCAGCTCCAATGCCAATATTATTAAGTACCATTCCAGTCTTATCGTGACCGAGAATGCGGCGAATCTTCGGCGAATTCGAGCGCTGGTTAGTCGTCTGGATCGGGGAGAAGCGGCATCGAATCTCTACGTCTACCAGGTGCTTCATGCCGATGCGACAGAGATTCAGCAGCAATTGGAGACCATCTTCGGAACGGGTTCCGGACAGCAGGCCCAGACCCAGCAATCGGCGCGGCAGCAGCGTCAGCAACGAGCTCGGCAGCAGCGCGGAGACAGCGCGTCTCCTCCTCGCGAGGAGTCCGAAGATTTGGACGTGAAGATCACCGAGATCATCTCTGATGAGCGAACCAATCAGTTGATCGTCATCTCCAATGAGCGCTCCTTCGATAGGATTCGGGAGATGATCGAGATCCTCGACGTTCCCACGTCGGTGCGGGGAGAGATTCACGTTAAATTTCTGGAATATGCCAACGCCGAGGATCTCTCGCAGACCTTGTCACAGCTGGCTACCGGGGCGGGCGGACAGCAGCGGGGCAGCGATCGGGAAGGCGCCGATGACGGAGCAGCGTCGTTGTTGAGGGGAGATGTGCAGATCACGGCTCATACCCCGTCGAATGCGCTGGTTGTGGTGGCCTCACCCAGAGCCTATGTGGCCCTGGAGAGCGTGATCAACGAATTGGATCGGCCGCAGCGACAGGTTTACGTGGAGGCGGTGATCATGGAGATCGGCCTGGACGTCAATCGACAGCTCAATATCGGAACGGCCTCGGGAATCAGTCAGGATCTGGGATTCTTGATCCCCGACGATGCCATCGAGTCGGGTCTCGTAGACAGCACAAGAGGGACCGGATTTGGACAGACCAACTTTCAGGGGATCGAAGATCTGGTGGGCCCGGGACTGGGATTGGGACTTCTGGGGCCGGCGGTGCAATTGCCAGGAACCGGGATTTCACTTCCGGCGGTAGCGCTTCTATTGCAGGCGACTCAAACGGATAACTCGGTCAACGTATTGTCGACTCCCTCGATTCTGACCATGGATAACGAAGAAGCGGAGATTGTCGTCGGTGAGCGGGTTCCCTTTCCCCGAGCGGTCGGCGGCGGAGGTGGACTTGGCGGGTTGCTGGGGCTGGGTGCGCTCAGCGGTGTGGGCGACGCTGCCGGTGGCGCGGGCCAGGATGCTCTGGGTGCTCTTGGTGGGATGGGTGGTCTTGGAGGACTAGGTGGACTGGGGGGACTTGGCGGAGGCCTTCTCTCGCCGATCGATTACGAAGATGTGGGCATTACGCTTCGAATTCTGCCCCAGATCAACGAGAGCGATTATGTACGTCTGGAGGTCGACCAGGAAGTCAGCGATATCAAGGGTGCCGGCGGTGGGGGAATTGCCCCGATCCGAACCCGGCGAAACGCCCAGACTACGGTGCTCGTGCGAGACCAATCGACGATTGTCATCGGTGGTCTGATGCGAGATGTGGAGAATGAAACCGTCTCGAAGGTGCCCTTTCTGGGAGATGTTCCGGTTCTGGGACTCCTCTTTCGCAATACCACGACGCTGACGACCAAGCAGAATCTGGTGCTGATGCTCACCCCTTATATTATCGAGGGAGAAGAGGATTTGCAGAAGATTTATGACCGCAAGATCGAGGAGCGTCAGGAGCTTATGAGGTTATTCGCCCAGCGGGATATGGAGTATATCCGCACGGTGAATTTTCATAAAAAGAGCGGACTTGTGGAGCGGATGCGCCGACAAATCTCGGAGGCTAATATGCAGGAAGCGGCCCGCCAGGAAGCGATTCGGCAATTCGAAGAGGATGGCCCTCGATATCATATTCTGGGAGGAGGAAGTCAGAACGAAGGCCGTCGTGGTAGAGGTGGTCGAGGAGGACGCTTTGAAGAAGGCGGGGACGACG
>SKNI01000748.1 GCA_007120615.1 Myxococcales bacterium
ATGCTCACGCCGCCTTGCCCGGAGTCGCTTCGATCCACGGGCTCGATCAAAAAATCCACGCCTACCTGGCAGTCAAAGAAAGCCCTCTTATCGGCCGCCGGGTCGCTGATATCGAAGCGGAGCACCGAGGCCTGTTATTGGTCGCCATCCACGACGCCGAAGGTCTCACGATCGCTCCCTACCGGGACTATATCATCGAAGCCGGAGCGGTGCTTGGACTGGTGGGTACCTCTGCGGAGGTCGAACATTTCGCCGCCGAGCAGGGCCTCGCCGAAGCCGACGGCGATCCTTTCTCCATCCTCCACGACACCGAACACGCCGGACTGGCGGAAGCCGTCGTGCGCCCCGGAAGTGACGCCGTCGGCGAAACCGTCCGCCAGATTCGGCTTCGCGAGCTCTACGGCGTCACCCTCTTGGCCATTCACCGAAACGGGGAGCTCATCACCGAGGAGCTCCGAAAGGTCAAATTAGAAGCCGGAGACGTGCTCGTCATCTTCTCTCCCTGGGAGCGCCTGGATCTGCTCTCCAAAAGGCCCTGTTTCGTGATTCTGTCGGACTATCCCTCCGAGCCCCCACGAACTAACAAGATGGGGTGGGCCCTGGGCGCCTTTGCACTTTCCCTGGGACTGGTGATCTTTACGGATCTCCAGCTCTCGCTGGCCCTGATGGTAGGAGCCATCATCGTTTTGATCTCCCGAGTCCTCACCGCGGACGAGGCCTATCGATCGGTCTCCTGGAAGACCGTCTTCTTGCTGGCTGCACTCATTCCCCTGGGTCAGGCCATGGAAGAAACCGGCACCGCTGCCTGGATAGCCGACGGCGTCATCGGCGCGGCCGGAGATCTGCCCGCCTGGGGAATGCAATTGACCATCGCCATATTGGCCACCGCCTTTACCCTGACCATCTCGAATGTGGGCGCCACAGTCCTGCTCGTTCCGCTGGCCGCCAACGTCGCCATCGGCGTCGACGCAGACCCCGCTCAATTTGGCCTGATCGTGGCTCTGGCCGCCTCCAACGCCTTTCTTCTCCCCACCCATCAGGTAAACGCCCTTCTCATGGGCCCCGGAGGCTACCGCGTCAAAGATTTCTTACGAGCAGGACTCGCCATGACCCTGCTATTCTTGCTGGTTCTGATTGTCACCATCAACATCTTCGCCTGAAATAGCGGAGCGCGGACGTCCCCGTCCGCGCCCCTGTTCTGGCCTCCAGCCCCTCCATCTGCTAGCCTCCCCACCACCGCGGGGCGGTTAATTTTCAATTATAATTTAAGGAGGAGTGATGACTGCGCCTGATCCCTATTTTCTCTACGGAACCGCCTGGAAAGAAGAAGAAACCGCCCCTCTCACACGACTCGCCATTGAGTCCGGCTTTCGCGGCATCGACACCGCCAATCAGCGAAAACACTATTTCGAGGCTGCTGTCGGTGAGGCGATTTCGAAAGCCATCGGCGATGGTCTGGTCACCAGAGAAGAGCTCTTCTTACAGACCAAGTTCACTTATGTTGCCGGACAAGATCACAGGCTGCCCTACGACAAAGATGCCCCCTTTGCGACGCAGGTCGAACAGTCCTTTGCGAGCTCGTTGGAGCATCTTCAGACCGACTATGTCGACTCCTACGTGCTTCACGGTCCATCGACCCGCGTCGGGCTCACCGACGCGGACTGGGAGGTATGGGCGAAGATGGAGGAGCTGAAAACCTCCGGTCAGACCCGGGCCATCGGCGTCAGTAATATCAGCGCCGAACAGCTCCACCTTTTGATCGACAACGCCGCCATCCTCCCCGCTTTTGTTCAGAATCGCTGCTATGCTCGCACCGGCTGGGACCAATACGTGCGCCAGCTCTGCGACGAACACGATATCATCTACCAGGGATTTTCGCTGCTGACCGCCAATGTCGGTGCTCTCCAATCCAATTTACTCTCCTCCCTGGCCCAAAAGTACGATCGCACCATCCCTCAGGTCGTGTTTCGGTTTGCCATCGATATCGGCATGCTTCCCATCACCGGCACCACCGATCAGAACCATATGCAGCAGGATCTGAGCAGCTTTGAATTCCAACTCACCGACGAGGAAGCTCGCGCAATCGAGGCCGTCGAAGGATAATAAAGTCCTGGGTAATCCGGATCGCGATCTATTTAGGGCATTTAAGATTTTGGCGTGGGCTTTTTGTGAATGGGTCGATTTGAGACGATTTCGACTCGAACCTTCCAGTCCACAGGACGCCTGCACTCAAATCTTAAATGCCCTCAATCTTACTCCTCTTTCGACAGGTATAGCTCTCCGCCGGACTCCCGAAACTCTCGGGCTTTCTGCTCCATTCCGGCAGCCTTTGCCTCCACCTCATCGAAGCCGTGCTCTTTGGCATACTCCCGGATATCGGCGGTGATCTTCATGCTGCAGAATTTCGGTCCGCACATGGAGCAAAAGTGAGCCTCCTTGGCAGGTCCTGCCGGAAGCGTCTCGTCGTGATAGTCTCGGGCCGTATTCGGGTCTAGCGCCAGGTTAAATTGGTCGTCCCAGCGAAACTCGAAGCGAGCCTTTGAGAGCGCATCATCCCACTTCTGGGCTCCGGGATGCCCCTTGGCCAGATCCGCGGCGTGGGCTGCGATTCGGTACGCGATAAGCCCCTCTTTTACGTCGTCCTTATTGGGCAACCCCAGATGCTCTTTGGGCGTCACATAGCAGATCATGGCCGTTCCCTTATGAGCGATCATCGCCGCTCCGATAGCGCTGGTGATATGATCATAGCCGG
>SKNI01000671.1 GCA_007120615.1 Myxococcales bacterium
ATTCACGTCGAGGATGTGGTCACCGCCGTGGAGCGGGCCCTGACCCCGGGAATTCGGGGGGTGTTCAATATCGCCGGCCCCTCTCCGGTGCCCCTGTCTTTTGTGCTGGACGAGCTGGGGAGAGCTCCGAGGCCTCTTCCGGAGCCGATGCTCAAAGCGATGCTGAAGACGGCCTGGTCGCTGAAGATGAGTGATTGGCCGGTGCCGGAGCTCGATCATATTAAATACGTTTGCATGGTCGACGATTCGCTGGCCCGCGAGAAGTTGAGCTTTGAACATCACCACGGATTGTCCTCGATCTTAAGAGAAGTTCGCCATCCACCGCGCCCCTGGTAGCTCCACCCTGACCAGACTTACCAGACTTACCCTGGCCAGACAGTCCGATTACAAAAAAGGGGGTGGTCTGTGATAGACTCAAAGAGTGAAGACTTCTGCCAAAACCTGAACGTTATCTCTCACCGGTGAATCGATGCGATTATCTCGAATGGTCTGGGTGTTTTCGTCGGTATTATTGATCGGGTTTTTTATCAACGCCTGTAATATCGGCGATGATGTAGTGGTGGTAGAGGATATCGGGCTGGACGCGATATCTGATGCCAGCCCGGATGGTGGCGACGAGGACGACGCGGATGTGGAGGAGTTCGATCAATGCCAGGACGGGGTGCAAAATGGCCAGGAGACCGACGTTGATTGCGGAGGACCTGATTGCCCGCCCTGTGGCGAAGGTCTGCGCTGTGAACGAGGCCCGGATTGTGAAGGCGGTCTGTGTCAGGACCAGGTTTGTCTGGGAGATCCCTGCGAGGGTATTCAGTGCGCCGACAGTGAAGCCTGTTATCGAGGCATCTGTTATCCGGGATGTGATGAGGGGGCCGATTGTGAATCCAATGCCCGCTGCTTTGAGGGACACTGCGCTCCGCTGGACTGTTCGGCGGTGGATTGTGCAGAAAGCGAGGTTTGTTATCGGGGGGTCTGTTATGAGTTCTGCGGAGAGGATGCCGATTGCGTGCTCGACAAGGAGGTCTGCCTGGAGGGAGCCTGCGTTCTTCCGAGCTGCAATGATGGGGAGCAAAACGGAGAGGAGACCGATGTCGACTGCGGCGGCCCCGACTGTGACCCCTGCTCCGACGGTCTCGGTTGTGAGGTCGATGGTGATTGCCAGAGCGGTGTCTGTGAGGGGGGCCTCTGTCAGGAGCCGGCCTGTGATGATGGGGTACAAAATGGAGAGGAGACCGCCGTCGATTGTGGAGGACCCGACTGCGGACTCTGCGAACTCGGTGACTCCTGTGAGAGAAGCTCCGATTGCGGGAGCAATATCTGCGAGGGCGAAGTCTGTGTGGAATGCAGCGAAGCCAATGATTGCGACACCGATCAGGCCTGTGCGGCCAATGAATGCGTGTGCAGCGAGTCTCGCTCCGATGAAGTGGTCTGCGCGGCAGCCAACGCCGATTGTGAGACGGTCACCGATATATGCGGCGAAGACGTGGACTGCGGCTCGTGCTCCGGCGGTGATCTATGCGCCGACAATCGATGCGTGGAATGTGTCACCGATGGCGATTGTGGCGCCGATGAGGTCTGCTCCGGCGATCGATGCATCGATGATGTAGATTGCAACAACGACTCCGATTGTGGAGACGACCAGGCCTGCAACGCTCAGGGCTCCTGCGTGTGCAGCGAGTCCCGCTCCGATCAGGTCGTCTGCAGCGATGAGGGCGCAGCCTGCGGGGAGGTCAGAGATGTGTGCAACGAGACTGTAAGCTGCAGTCCGTGCTCCGGGGGCGATGTGTGCTCCGGAAATAGCTGTGTGGAGTGTACGTCCAATGGCGATTGTTCGGGAACCTTTGTCTGCTCCGATAACCAGTGCCTGGAGTGCACCGCCAACAGTCATTGCTCCGGTGACGATATCTGTTCCAATAACACGTGCGTGGAATGCACCTCCAACAGCCATTGCTCGGGATGTCAGACATGCTCCAGCAATAGCTGTGTGGACAACAACAGTCGGTGCGACGGATGTGAGAGTTGCTCTGGAGGATCCTGTTTTTCAGACGACTCCAATTGCTCGGGAACCGATGTCTGTTCCGGGACCCAATGTGAGGAGTGCACTACCAATAGCCACTGCAGCGACGGCGTATGCGCAAGCAACCAGTGCGTGGAGTGCACCTCCAACAGCCATTGCTCGGGATGTCAGACCTGTTCCGGGAGCAATACCTTTGTGGACAACAACAGTCAGTGCACCGGATGTGAGAGTTGCTCCGGAGGGTTGTGTTTTTCGAACAACGCCAATTGCCCTCTAAGTCTCGTATGTGCCGGGACTGAATGTGAAGAGTGTATCACCAATAGCGACTGCCCCGACGGGGTGTGCTCCAATAATGAGTGCGTGGAGTGCACCGTCAGCAGTCATTGTTCCGGTGATGATGTGTGCTCCGAGAATGAGTGCGTGGAGTGCACCTCCAACAGCCATTGCTCGGGCGGATTTTGCTCCAATAATCAGTGCGTAGAATGTACTTCCTCCAGCCATTGCATCGGTTGCCAGGTCTGCACGTCCAACTCCTGTGTCGATGATAATGGGGTTTGCAGGGCCGGCGAGGTCTGCTTTGGAGGCTTATGTCAGTGCACCCAGGATTGTTGCTCCGATAGCGACTGCCCCGATCAGCAGACCTGTAATTCGGGGAGCTGCGAATGCACAACGGAGTGCTGTTCAGATAACGAATGCCTGGGATGCGAGAGTTGTTTTGGAGGGAGCTGTTCTCCCGATGACGGAAATTGCTCCTTCGGGGAGGTCTGCTGTGAGATCGGAGGCAATTGCACGACAGATCCTGACATGGGGTGCATACAGATCGAGCCCGGGCATTGAGGGTGTTCTTCAGGGACTTTAGAGATAAGAATTTTTAACAAGAATTTGCCCCGCGCCGATCCGTTCTTTGGTTATAATAACTATGTGAGGAAGCTGTAGCAGTGTGAATTATGCAAAAACGTACCGGTAGAGCTGTTTTCCGGGTAGCTTGTTTGGGGGGATTTTTCGGGGAGAAGTGACATTTTCACGGGGAAAATTTCAACCAACAACGAGGAAGGCAGATGAACTTGGACAAGGAAGTCTATACGACCTTCGAAGTTGCGAGGGTCTGTAACGCCAATATCACGTCGATCAAAAACTGGATCGATAAAGGGGAGTTGCGGGCGTTTCGCACACCGGGGGGCCATTATCGAATCGAACAGAAAGTGCTGGACGATTTTTTGACTCGCCATGGGATGCCCAATCCATTCGCTGAAGAGCGTCAGAAGAGGATTCTGGTCATCCAGGAGGACAAAGAATTACTGGGGCAGGTAAAGAAGAGTTTCGGCCAAGAGCCGGACTACGATTGGACCGATGATGTGGTCGATGCGGTGCTCAAGATCGGCCAGTGGAAGCCCGACGCAGTGGTGGTGGATTCTCAGATGGAGAGCCTCGATGTTCCGGGGCTCTGTCAGCGGGTACGAGAACATCAGGAGTTGCGCCCGGTTCATCTGATCGTCATCCACGATCAGGAGCAAGACTATGAAGAGTTGGTCCGAGAGGCGGGTGCCGACTACGTGGTGCGCAGGGACGAAGGGGCATCGGAGGTGATCGATGCGATTCGGCGGGCGCTGATCTAACTGCTCCGCGCTTCTGAAATTGGTTTTTCAGAAGCGCGGAGTGGTGCTGGCCGGTCAGATCCGCCGAGCTTTGACGGTGATGGCATCTCCGGCGACGCTATCGTCGAGGATTTCAAAGCCCGCCCGTTCGATGCGCTTGTGGAGTTCGTCTCGGGAAAACCAGTGGAATCGAGTGGGGAATTCGGCCATGCGCTTGAGCATTCGGCGCATGATGCCTTTGCCCAGGATGAAGGTGCCGATGACGCAGACGCCGTCGGGCTCCAGAACTCTGGCGAAGTTGCGAAGTCCCTCGTCGATATCACTCATCAGATGGAGGGTTCCAGCGCAGTGGAGGCGGTTGAAGGCGCCCCGGCGCACCGGAATTCGGGTGGCGTCGCCCCGCAATAAGAAGACCTTCCCGTCGAGGTTTTCCTGACGGATATTGCGGCGGGCGTTCTCCAGCATCGGCCAGGATAGATCCATTCCCACCACCAGGGGCAAATCGCCGCTGGTAGAGGCGGTCTCGGCCAGTCCGATGCGCTGGGCAAAGTAGCGGGTGAAGTTTGCCGTTCCGCAGCCCACGTCCAGAAGGCGGGTGTTGTCGCCGAAGTCCAGAAAGTCGGCGGCCAGTCGATATTCTTCTCTCATGCTTCGATCGCTGACGACGCCGGTGAGTCGTGGGCGCATAAATTCTTCGTAGAACTGAGCGTAGAAGCGACTCTCCATCAACTTCTGGGTCACGGAGCGACTGGGAATGGCCGGAGGCGCCAGATCGGCAATGCCGTTTTGAAGGTTGAATTGCCGCTGGCAGGCCTGGCAGGTCAGGGTAGTGGACTCCACATCGAATTGATCGTGTCCACAGGCCGGGCACCGAAGGGCATCGATAAATCGCTGCCGCAACTGAGGGCCATCGGTGACGGTGGCGGTGCGCGCGGCGGCGGCGCCGTTGGTGGAGACTCTGGCTTCTGCCGGCGCGCTCTCCACGGCGGATTGAGCAGACACAGCGCTGGCGGAGCGAGGGGCAGGGGAGGAGGCCGCCGCGCGGGGAGCCTCCTCCGGAGCGCGGCCGTTGGCTCTTTCAGCGGCCGTCTCGGGGGTCTTTGCTGATTTCTCGGCCGATTTCTTGGTCGGTTTCTTGGTCGTCTTTTTGGTCGTCTTTTTAGCGGGCTTTTTGGCCGATGGAGTCGACTTCTTCTTTTTGGCTTTTGGCGCGGGTTTCGCGGCTTCTTCGGCCCTTCCGTTGGCCGAAGCGATTCGCTCTGCCGAACTCAAGATGGTCTTGGCTTTCTTTTTTCCCACCCCTTTGAGGTCAGGGAGGTTTCCCTCTTTACCAAAGGCAATCAAATCCTCCACGGAGCGGAGTTTGTGTTCGTCATAGAGCGATTCCGACAATGCGGGACCGATCAAGCGCACTCGTTGGAGTTCTTCGAGAACTGTATCTCTTTTCTTTGCCATCGCAGCCATCCGTAAATGAAGCCAATGTAGCACGAAACCGCCGGTCCGAAGTGTAAGTACATTCAGTCCGGCATCAATGATTGATATCGTATAACCATAAAGCAGAAGCGCCATTAGACAAGGAGATGACGCGTCGCGTCAAGCCCCGCCTGGATCTTACCTGGTTCTCAGTCGGTTTACGTAGCATGAAAACCGTACGATCGTCGAGATAAGAGAGGATTCGAAAAGAAGGCTCAAGATTGTGGGGTGGATCGAATAAGGGGCTTGAGGTGGCGCTCGATGAGGGTGTGGCAGTCCTCTTTATTTACGGCACGGTACCAGATGGGTTCGAGTTCATCAGCGGGGTAAAAGGCGACGGTGGTGCCGTCGACGTGGCACCAGCCCATACACTGGGTTCGGGTGAGCCATATTCGGGCCAGAAGGTTTCGATCGGTGAGCCAGGACCGAAATGTCTCAAAGACGGGCTCGGCATCGGCATCGGCGCCGGCGCAGCTCGGGAGCGGGGAATCCTGGCGACGATTGACGCAGACCAGGATATGACAGAGGCATTGGGAGGTGTCGACGGGCTTCATCAAAAGGTCCAGCAGAACGTCAGGGTTTCTGGGCAGCGGCAACGCGGTCTCGATCGCCGTAGTCTTGGATGATTTCGATGGACTCAAAGCCCGCTTCCTGGAGAAGTTTCCGGACTGCAGGACCCTGTTTATATCCGATCTCAAAGAGGAGATGACCACCGGAGCCAAGGGAGTCGAAACTCTGAGCGATGAGACGGCGGATGGTGTCGAGGCCGTCTTCTCCGGCAAAGAGAGCTTTCGTGGGTTCGAATTCTCGGACCTGAGAGCTCAAATTGGCGCGCTCCGATTCTCCGATATAAGGGGGATTGCTGACGATAAATTCCAGGGGTGTCCAGTCCTGATTGAGGGCCTCCAGGAGGTCTCCGGGGTGAAACGAGACGCGTTCGGAGAGTCCGTGGATCTCGGCGTTTTCAGCCGCCAGGGCCAGGGCATCATCGTCGATATCGGTGGCGGCGATCTGAAGAGCGGGCCGCTCCGAGGCGATGGAGAGGGCGACGGCGCCGCTTCCGGTTCCAATATCCACGAGGCGGGCGGTGGAGTCCTGGTCGATCCGATCCAGAGCGCTCCGCACCAGGGTCTCGGTGTCCGGCCTGGGGATGAGCACCCGAGGGTCGACCTTGAGATCGAGCGTCCAGAACTCCCGGTGGCCCAGAATATAAGCACAGGGCTCGCCGGAGGCCCGACGCTTGACGAGGGCGCGGTAGGCATCGAGTTCGTTCGGGGCCATGGGGCGATCAAAGGAGGTATAAAGGTGGATGCGCTCCAGGTCGAGAACCTGGGAGAGGAGCAATTCAGCGTCGAGTCGAGGAGAGGAGCTCTGGTTTTTTCCCAGAAAATCGGTGGTCCACCGCAGAATCTTCAAGATCGTCCACGGTGGACCGAGAGGTTCGTTTTCAGTCATGGCGCTCTGTCGAGAAAGAGAAAATAGACAGGGGCACCGTGGCAGGAGAGTCGGCCGGAGTCAACGGGGTAGAACCTCGTTAAAAGATCCAGCCGGGTCAGGGCCTGCCGCGCTGAGCGCTACCATTGGCGGTGGGGGAAGGCCATATTCTGCGGACCTCTTCGGGGAGTTCCCCGAGGACGTCTTCGATTTCTCCGGGGGTGATATGCTGGTTTAGCAACTCGAAGACGGCGATGGCGATGCGACGGGGGTCGACTCGGCTGCCCCCGGGGGCTTGATCAAAATTGTCCCGGATATGAGCCAGAAATTGATCCAGATGGCGCTCTTTTACGGGCACTCGGGCCGGCACCCATCCTTCGAAATAGATACCGCGGGCGATCATGGGAAGCTGAGCGCTGAGGTGAGCGGATTGATTGATGGTCAACTGGTCGCGCAGGGCGTGAAGAGTCACCTTGAGAGCTTTGAAGGATTGCTTTCGATTCTCAAAGTAGAGTTTGTCGTCGAGTTCGCGCAGCCAGACGTTAAAGGTTTGCAGGGCGGCGTCGAGATTGTGGAGACCGGTGTCGGTCATGGTTCCTCCGGCGTTGGGGACCGCGTTACAGGTAATGGCACGGTCAAGAAGGTAACGCCAAAGAAGCGGGGAGCAAGTGGTTTCAGGGGTGAAGCTGGCCGTGGCTGTCGGAGCCCCAGCAGAGGACTCCTTGATTGGTGGCCAGCCCGCAGGCATGTCCCTGTCCGGCGCTGATCTCGGTAAAGGAATCATCGGGAGGATCGGTCTGGCCCTGGTTGTCTCGACCCCAGCAATGAGCCTGTCCGTCGGAGTCCAGCGCGCAGCCGAAGTGATGTCCCACCGAAAGGGAGTCAAAGGTTCCGGCGGGAGGATTGGTGCGGTCGTGGTTCTCGGCGCCCCAGCATTGAATCTGTCCGCCTGTGGAGAGGGCGCAGGCGAATTCGTTGGCCACCGAGACCTGGCGGAACGTACCGGCGGGGGGGCTGGTTACGCCCGCCAGGTCCGCGCCCCAGCAGCGAAGGGAGCCGTCGGTGGTGATAGCGCAGCTATGATGGAGGCCGGCGGAGATATCGGTGAAGGTTCCCGAAGGAGCACTGGTTTTGCCGTGATCCGATGCTCCCCAGCATCGGGCCTGGCCGTCGTCGGTCAGAGCACAGGTGTGAAAATATCCGGCGGAGATGGTCTGGAAACTCCCCGACCCGGCGGTGGCTCGGCCGTCGTCGTTAAGACCCCAGCACTGGGCCTGACCGGCGGTGTCGACGGCACAGCTATGAGCGGAGCCGGAGGAGAGGGAGCGAAACTCTCCCGCTGCAGAAGCAGTGCGCTCGGCGTCGTCCCAGCCCCAGCAGGAGAGGCGATCATCGGTATTGATTCCGCAGCTGAAAGAACCTCCGGCAGAGATGGCGCTGAATTGATGCTCCGGGGAATCGCCGCAGGCGCTTATCGAAAGCAGGCAAAAGCACAGAAGGGCGACCAGGGTTCGGCTCAACATAGTAGGATCTCGGTGTGGTATTTTACAAAATCGACCATTTCGCGAGATGATAGACCGGGAATAGAAGAATGAACAAGGGACGGAGAGGCGATGATTAAGAGAAGATCGATTTTTATTCTGGTGCTCGCCGTCACCCTGGGGCTGATGGGATGTGGTGGTGAAGAGCCGGTAAACGGAGGCGATGAGCCGGGACCGGGGATCGATGCCGGCAGTGATGTCGGAGATGATCCGGGGGGCGGGAGTGATGTCAGCGATGGAGATGGGAGCGGCGATGACGAGAGCGACTCGGGGTGTGTGGAGGATTGCACCCACGAGGTGGCCCGGGGACTCTTTATGTCCGAGGAACTTTTGGAAAGGGCTCGGGAGCGCGCCGAGTTATCGCAAGAGCCCTTCGCCACATCCTACTCCATTCAATCGGGGCGGGCCAATTCGGCCCTCGACAGGGAGGCCGATCCCTTTGTGATGGAGGATATGAGTGACATCACCTTCGGCTGGATCTCCGGCGGGGAGGGGACGCTCTCGGAGGCGACGAGCAAATTGGAGGCAGACAGCGATAGAATTCGCACGTTGGCCCTGGAATATGTGCTGACTTCAGAGGAACAATTCGCCGATAAGGCTCTGGATTTGATGAGGGTCTGGGCTGTGGAGCATACGCCGGTCAATATCTATTATTTCAATCCCGATTTCTCCAGTGCTCAGATCGACGGACAGACCGAGGGGTTTCACTCCGACAGGCCCTGGAATTTTGCCCTCGATGCGATGTGGCAGGCGTATGGTCTGATCAATATCTCGGATGCTTATCTTCTGTTGACCCGCAACGGCTATATGCTCAACGGCGACGACGATGAAGTGATTCGGGAGTGGATCTTGAGCCTTACGGAGGCGGTCAATTCCAGCTTTCACGCCTGGACCCGATGGGCCGATGAACATCCCAATGCCGGGTCCTATGAGCGGTATCGATCGGATAATCATCTCAGTTGGAGTCTGGCGGGGCTGATCGCGGGGGCGGCGGCGCTCGAAGATCAAGAGCTTGCGGCCTATGTACTCAGCGGTGGCTCCTGGTATGACAGAGAGGCCGGAGAATACGAAAATCCCTCTTATATTCGAGACGTCATCGAACGGGCTATTGAGGGAGACCAAGAGGGAGAATTAGGGCGGATATACGAGGAGAGAATCGAGCGCGATCCGCCGGTGGGATATTCATTCTTTCATCTCTGGGCGATCGTGATCGTGGCCCAGGTCGCCGAGGTTCATTTTGATGACAATCTCTGGTCCTATCAAGGAGCAGTGGGCGGCAGTATCGAGGATGCCTTCGACCGGTACGCCGCTTTCGTGCTGGGAGAGCGGGAGTCTCCGGTGCCCGAGCAGGACGGAGACATGGAGGGACTGAGTTGGCACTTCGAGGTAGCCTTTCACCAATTCGATAAGGAGCGTTATCGACAGGCGGTGGAGCAACTCGACCGCCACCGTTTTATTGTGCAGAGCTGGGGTCCGCTGGCGTTGTTATTTGGAGAGTGAAAGGATTGGAAACCCGGATTATATTGTGGGCCTTGTAAATCCCTGTTACCCTGACCGACCGTAGGCATCAGCGAATTGTCATCGCACGAATGAGTCTCGGAGGGATAAGGCCCGTTATGCAATGGAAGGTATTGGAGCCGGGGGAGATTTTTGAGGAGCGCTACCGCATCGAATCGGTGTTGGGTGTGGGCGGGTTTGCTCATGTCTACCGCGCCATTCAGGTCGGTCTGGGGCGAGAGGTCGCCCTTAAGATTTCGCGCCCGATGCGAAGCCGAGATCATGCCGATGAGAACGCCCGGGAGGCGGCTCTCAATACCTGGGTTCAGCGATTTCGGCGGGAAGCCAAGGTGATCTCCAAACTGCGCGATCCTCATACGATCACGATGTACGATTATGGACTCACCGATACCAATATCTCCTATATGGTCTTTGAATATGTCTCCGGGGAGACTCTCAAAGAAGTGGTGATGCAGGGAGAGACTATGGAGCCGGAGCGGGTGGTGGCGATTTTGCGCCAATGCCTCTCCAGTATCCAGGAAGCCCACGCCATGGGCATTCTGCACCGCGATTTAAAGCCCGATAATATCATGCTCTACGAGCACGTGGGTCGTCGCGACCAGGTCAAGGTGTTGGATTTTGGGATCGCCAAGCCAATGCTGGAAGAAAGCCAGATGACCAACGCCGATTTAACCCAGGATGGAACTCTTCTGGGGACCCCGCGATATATGGCCCCGGAGCAACTAAAAGGCGAGCAGATGGGGCCGGCTGCCGATATCTATAGCCTGGGTCTGGTGGCCTATGAGTTGTTGTCTGGAACCAAGGCCATCGGCGGCAATAGTTCGATGACCGTGATCAGTAAGCAACTCAGTCCGGATCCGATTATGTTGCCGGAGACTGAGAGGTTTCCCAGGGGCCTGCGCACGATCATCGAATGCATGCTGG
>SKNI01000546.1 GCA_007120615.1 Myxococcales bacterium
CGCAGGGGCTGGGGCTCGGAGGCCAACGATTCCCCTTCCGGGTTCGCCGGATCGACGTCACTGAACACCGCCGAGACCCGGTAATAATATACCCCGGCATCAAGTCCGGTGCTCTCCTCGAGTTCTTCGAGATCGTCGCTCAACTCGATATCGATATTGACGATACTCGGCACATCCAGGGGATCGAGGACCTGAGCGCGCAGCACCTCGTTGCTGACGGTACCTTCATCGGAGCCGCCAACCAGATAGAGGAAATCACCGATGCGCTCTCCATTGGACAGGGTACGGCCGCTGGGAAGGTCGTAGGTCAAATATCGCCAGGTTCGAGGCGCCCCGAAGCGATCGACGGCGGCATATTCGCCGGTGGCAAAGGCGTTGGCTTCGTCGCCATCGTCACCGCCAATCACATAGAGATAGCGCGCCGTACGAGAGGGCACCCCGGAGAAGGTGGTCGGCGCCCGACGGGGAGTATCGAAGGCATTGCCCGGCTGAAATTCCATGAACTTCTCGGCCGGATTGGTCACCGTGATCGGAGAGTATTCCGCAAAGGTCCCATCGGAGTTGGTCAGGCGCAAATAACAGACGCTCAACTGCTCCAGATTGCCGGTATTGACCGAAATAAACGTCTCCGTATCGGTGACCGAGTCCACGGTGATGGAGTTCGGCTGGGTCAGCTGATCTTCGTCGGTCTCGGTAGAGCCCGACTCTCGACAAAAGACTTCCACCTCAGCGTTGTCGCGAAAGTTCTCTCCTTCGATGGAAACCTGAAGGGCCGCCTGGTCGTTGGGCCAGGCCCCCGGCGTTACTCCATCGACAAGGGGCGGTCTTTCTTCGGTGATCTGAAATGCCTCATTGAGAACTCCGACGGTGCGGTCGGGATTGACCACAATAACATCGTAAAATCCAACGGGAAGCCCGGAGGCGACGATGCCGTTGAGCTCGGTCTCATCGATAAATTGCACCGAGCGAATCTCCCGGGCCACCGCGTCCCCTGTGGGGTCGGAGGAGGGATTGAGATAGACCCTCGGAGTGGCCTGAAATTGGGTCTCGTTGTCGGCATCCTCCAGGGGATCGGTGGCGGTCATGATGACACCGGTGGACTGATCCTGAGCGCCGAAGGGAGGTTCGATACTCTCCAGAGCCAGCTTCAGCTCTGCGGTGATGGTCAATAAGCCCTGTGCTTCATCGGCGCAGGAGAGGTCGTCGGTGAGGCGAACCCCAAAGTCGGCGCTCTCTTCCCCATCGTTATAATCAGCCTCATCGACCAGGGCTAACATCCCTTCCGGAACAATCGCCTGTACGATATTGGGCCGAGTGTCATCGACTTCATATTCCAGGACCGTTGCGGTTCCGTCGGGGTGAATGAGCTCGATCTCTTCGATGCTTCCCCCGTAGAGCCCGGCGGCATACACCGTGACCTGGGTCTGCATCCCGTCAAAGACCACCGGCGGGTCCACAAAGAGGGGCTGAGGGCCGTCGTAGATTCGAATCTCGGTCTCAAAGGTGTCACCACAATCGCCGGGATTGACGAATTCAAGGGTAGCGAGATTACCGGTCAAGGGACCATCAAAGATCGCCGTGGCGCTGGTTCCGTCTGCACTAACGTCAAGCTCTGAAGAGGGCTGCCCGTCGAGAAATACGGTAGCGTCCTGGGAGAAGTCCTCACCCTGAATCGAAAGCGAGCCCCCTGCGGAACAAATCCGCTCGGGGACCACCGAGGTCACGATAGGCCGAGGCTGACGCTGAATTACAAAGGTGTCTTCCCCGCAGGCCACCGGAGAGCTTCCGGAGACCGTGATTTCGTAAGTGTCGCCGTCGAGGTCGCCATCGATAGAGGTGTGCAACTCACTGCAGCGTTGAAGTGAACTGTCGCCAACATTGATGGTCTCACATTCCTGAAGATCGGCTTCGGCGCTCTGGGAATTGATGGTGACCAACGGAAGCTCTCCGGCGGTTTCGTAGATGAAATGTCCAAAGAGAACGATTTCGCCGTCAAAAGCCGCATCTTCACAGATGCCGTCGGGCTGGGCGTCGTCAATTCGGGCGGGACTCGCCGCATAAAAAGGCTCCGATGGGTCGCTCTCACATCCGATGGGCTCGGGATTGATGGCAACCATGGGGAAGAGCCCCTCAAAGTCGGTCGTGTCCACGGCCACTTGCAGGGATGAACAATTCTGAACCCCGTCGACACCGTCCACTGCAGTACAGCCCACTCCGGTCGTGTCATAGAGTTCGTCATCGATTCGAATCTGAGGAGCCAGACCATCGACCTCGTAGAAGTCTTCTCCTTCTACATCGAAAGTCGTGGTTCCATCGGTATTGCATACGATCTGTGGCTCGATCGAGGTGATCACCGGCGCCGGGACGATGTGAATGGTGACGTCTTCCTCGGTGGTGCAGGCCGCCGGATCGGCGTTCTCCAGGGTCACTGGATAGACGCCCGGTTCAAACGAACCTTCCGCCAGACGAGCCGTCGCCTGATTGCAGAGTTCGTGGCCGCCGAATACCTCGTGAAGCTCCACACAGCCGTCTACTCCGACTACATCGACCTCCTCATCGCCTACGCGAACCGTGGGATAGTCGCCGCCCTGAATGAGAAAATCTTCTCCTTCCAGCACAACATCCCGTGCGCCCTGAGCGACGCAGGTCATCTCCGGGATTGCCTCCAGCAACCTGGGACGGGGGACCAGTCCGAAGGCCTCCGTCTCCGTTGTCGATTCACCGTTTGGATTTTCTACGACCAGGTCGTATACGCCCGCCGGAATCTCCCGTTCACCGGAGATTCGAAATTGCATCGTCCCATCATCAATCCAGCGAATATCACCGTCGTCAGAGCCCAGCGGACTCTCCAGGGTGATGGAGAAGTCACTCTCTGCCGCACCGCCGGTGAGGCTCGCGCTCAAGACCAGACTCACCGTGGGCAACTCCACGTCCGGGTCTTGTTCACGGGCGATGGTGTCGATGACCAGAGGGCTGAAGTCGCTCCCGTAGAGGGTCACCCAGAAGCCGGGGTCGTCGTTGCAGACGAATGCCGGATCCGTAACCAATAACTCCCCGTCGCCAAGCGACGGCGCCGATCCCGTGACTTCCTGATCACAGCCAACGGCCACAAGGGTGATAAGGGCACATAATAATAATCGACGCATTGCTTCTCCTAACATTGGGGAATTCAAACGTTAAGCGCTGCTCTACAGTTGCCTTCACCCTGTACTCGTAAGGAGTGTCGATTTTTGTGCATCTGATTTGAAAAAAAGTTATTCAGCACGCGCCGCCAACCTTCTGTGATTTCAATTGCATCCGCCTTTGCTACTCTCACAGATCATTTGAACCCCTGTTATGTTTTGCGTGTTTTTATCTCACTACCACTTCCTGTATTATCGCGAGCAACGAAATTCTTTTCGACATCGATGCACAAAAAATCAACTCAGTTGCGAGTATAGAAGTGTACGTGGCTCGATGGGCTGCGAACGGCGAGAGCATGAATCTTGGAATCCGAAAAGTAGTACCGGCAGCTCTTATGAGCGTTTTCATCGTCTGCAGCAGCGCCCTCGCCGGGCCCGCAGATGCTCTCGCAGATGATGGCCAACCGGTACGGGTAGACGATGAAGCGGCTACCTGTTCATCGGAGTTCACCTCCCTATTTGTTCGGGAGTTGGGTCTTCGGATTTCGGCGGAGTTGCAGTTATCGACCGCCAACGGCAGCGGACCCTCCCACTGGGAGTTGACGCTCAGCGCGGTGGAAGATGACTCCTGTGAGATTCGGCTCCGGGATTCGAATAGCTCGACCTCTTTTGTGTTGGGCCAGGACTCCGACCGACTCGAAATCGCTTCGACCGTTACCCGCCTTGCCTGGATCATCGATGGAATCCCGGAGCCACCATTGCAGCCAGAGGTGGTCGAAGAGGAAGTGGTCGAAGAGGAAGTGGTCGAAGAGGAAGTGGTCGCTGAAGAAGTGGAAGCGTTAGAAACGATGGAAGAAATCGACGCCAACCTGGATGAGCCCGCGGCAATCGAGATGCAAATGCGCGCAGAAACACAACCGGAGAGTCAGAGTCTGGAGCAACTCCAGGGCCTCTCTCTGGAGCTCGATTCGGCACGGGAAACAGCCCCCGACGGTTCCACAGGGTTGGTCGACCTCGTCGAAGTACACTCCCCACCTTCTATTCTGCTTGAGGCTCGTGGTGGACCGATGTGGATTCCATCATCGAACGCCACCCTGATGATCGTGCGAGCACAGACCAGTTGGCAGCCCTCACCCCGAATAAAATTTGATCTCGCGGGCCGTCTCCCCACAGGCTCGGCGTTCATCGAGACCCATCAACACCAGTTCAGCTATCAGCCCTGGTCTGGCGACTTAACCGCCAGTTTCAAGCACCAGATCTCAGATAAATGGTCGATACAGGGCGGCGGAGGGGCGAGGTGGACCTGGGCCAAAATTACGGCCGGCGATCGCACTCAGGACAGCCTCACAAATACTAACGGTACGGAACCTACCGAGAATACCAATGAAGGCTCAAATGGAGGTGCCGACCCAGGCATCGACACTGACCCGAATCGAACCGAAGCTGAACGTACCGAAGCCGAACGCGCCGAGGCCAACCGCGCCGAATCCAGAGACTCCCGATTCGACGAGCCTCCGCGCCGGATTATCGGTGGCCCGGGTATCTCTGCTCATAATGCCCTCTCCTCATGGTCCATGGTTGCCCGCACCGGAGTGAGCTATTCACTGAACCGAACCTTCGCACTGGGCCTTGATTTAAGCGGGGCAGCGAGTGTTGTAAAGCGAGAGATTTACGAAAACCAGAGAGTCATTCTCGATCTGGGACGCTTGGAATTCGCTCTCCTCCTGGGGCTGGAAGCAAGGTTTTAACCATGACTCAGGACACCAAGACTCAGGAAGCCGATTGGATAAAGAGTGCCGCCGCCGGTGACGTGGCTTCCTTTCGAAAGATTTATGACCGCTATCTCGGGCAGGTCACCCGAACCGTGGGACGCTATATCGGTCCCGGCCCCGAGGTCGAAGATGTGGTCCAGGACGTTTTCGTGGAACTTCATCATTGTCTCGATAAAGTCTCTGATTACGACACTTTCGGAGGCTGGGTACATCGAGTCGCTCGAAATACCGCGATCTCCCACATTCGAAAACGCAAGAATTCCGTAAATATTGTGGCCCTGCAAACCCTCAAGGAGCCGACCAGTCTGTGGGGAAAACTTACGGCTCGAGAGAAGGTTCGCGCGCTTTACGTAGCGATGGATTGCCTCTCCGACGACCAGCGGGAAGCGATCGTCATGTATGAGTTGGAGGGAAATACCCTTCAGGAGATAGCCGACCACACCGAGACTTCCATCAATACCATTGCCTCCCGCGTTCGCCGAGGTCGTGAGCAGCTCTTAAAGATCATCAAACGCGTCCTTGCGACATCGGACCTTGAGACGGGAGAAAAGGTATGAGCAATCGACTTTCATGTGAAGACGTCGAGGCATTGCTCTTTGAGCTTCATCGAGACGAACTCTCCGATCTCAAACAGGAAGCCGTCGATGACCATATTCGCAGCTGTCATCGGTGTCTGGAACTAACCACCAAGATTACAGACCTCTTTGAAACGGCCAGTCAGGCCGAGGCCAGCACCTGGGCCGACATCAATCCCGATGCTCTTTTCGAGAGCATCGAAGCAACATTGGTTGAAGACTCCGAACCCGAGGACCAGGAGGCCAATGAGCGACTCGACGAGCTCTTCGACACCGCCCGAGGGGCCGACGAAGACATCTGGATGGGTTTCGATTCCGACGCCCTTTTCGACCGAATCACCGAGAGGATGAGCTCGCCGGACACCGACGACATTAACGATCTCGACCAATTGGAATCTAGCCCAGCCAATGAACAGACTTCGGGGGACGTTGTTCCACTGGCTGCAAACCGGGAAGAAAAGCCTCCCCGCCGAGCAGCAAGAAGGTGGGCTTTAGCAGTAGCGGCCGCTGCCGGAATCGCATTCGTTGCCTGGCTAGGGCTATCTATCGTCGAGCCCGCCGGAGATCGGGCGATTCAAAACCCAGCAGATGCCCTGGCTTCTCAGACCGAAGACCCCGACGAGACACCGGCAGAACTCCAGGAGGCCCCCCCCTTCTCTTTGCCGCCGATGGAGTCCGCCCCGTCGACTCATGAGTCGATCCGAATCTTCGCCAGCGAAGGCGCTGATTATTCACTTGGCGAAGAACAAGATTCCGTTCTAGAGCTCACTGACGGAAGCGTCCTGATCGAATATTTTCCCGAGCAAGACACGACCTTTGCGGTACGAGCCGGTGCACAGACAATTACTGTGGAAGGAACTGTGTTTTCCGTCACCCTGGTAAAGGATTCCATCCAGGTCGCCGTCTTTGAAGGCGCGGTCCGAGTGACGGCCCCTGAGAAAACCTCCCGAAAAATTAAAGCGGGTGAGTTCTTTACCGGCGATGATACGTCCCCATTAGATGACGCCATCACCCGGGAAGTGGAGCGCTATATCGATCTCAAAACTCATCGCAAATTGCTTAGACAGGCCCTGGTCGAAAGTGAGCCCGACGAAGAACCTTCCGGCGACTTGCAGCCGGTGGCTGCCACTACTGAGACGTCGGTGCCCGAACATCGGAATGTGCAACGTCCCAAACGGGACTCCCCGCGCGTTCTCCGTGAACAAGCCCTGGAAGCCTTACATGACGGCGAGCCCCGCCAAGCAATAACGTTGCTGAGCGAAGCCCTGGAGAAGACCGCTCCCACCGATCAGGCCAGCGCTGATATTCTTCTGGAGCTTGCGCGCATCCACCTCCACTCTCTGGGCGAACCCGACCAGGCCGCCGACTACCTCGACCGCTTCATTACCCGCTGGCCTGATGACCCGGCGGCTGATGCGATTCGGTTTCAACTCTGCGGAATGACCGCAGGCAAAGATAATCCGATCTGCGACTAATAAAAAACGCCACTTGTCCCGCATCAGAACAAGTGGCGTTTCCAATCAGCTGCAGCGACTTCTCAACTACAATTGGTGGTCTCGATATCTGACCCGTCGCTGCGCTCATTCCCACTCATCGTGGGCGGAGCACTGCAGCTAAACGCGATATCTACCTGATCGTTTTCATGGAACGTGGAATCGACGATCTCCACTCGTGGACCAGCGTCCCCTGTTACAGTAACGCCTCCGTCGTATCGGCTACTGCTCTCGCCGGCATAGGAGATCTCCACACCATCGAGAAAGCTATCGTTTAGCGTATCAGCGCGAAAGACGATCCCAGGCCAGCTTCCCGGCAACGGGTTTGGCTCCGAACTGGTAAAAAGAGTTCCCGTAGCCTGAAGTCCGCCTCGTTCATTATGACCGACACGCATTCCGGTTCCACCATCAAATTGAAGTTCAACCCCTTCACCGATGGTCAGCACTGGATCGGAATCGCCCCGCACATAGATCTGGGTGGTGATCCTCCAGGGGATATCGGCGGCCGGCCAGGTGGAGTCCCGGTCGATATCCTGGCCATGAGTCTGATTGCGATCGACATTATGATAGGTTTGATTGGCGGAGATGGACCCCACGACTCCAGCATGGACATCGATGCCAACCGTGCCGTCGGTGAAGGTATTATTCTCAAAGGACTGAAACCAGCTATTGGAATAGACCGCTGCTCGATCGCAACCTTCGAATTCCGTATTGGTGATGCTGACTCGGTCATCCCGGTCCGAAACGACGGTCACACAACCCTCGTGCCGGTTCTCATCCTGGCCGCCGTTTCGGATCACTGCGTGGTCGATGCTCGACCCGTTGAGGGTCTCCGGTCGAAAGGCAATTCCCGACCAACTTGCGCTTTCTTCGATGCGCCCCTCAATGAGGACTTCATTGCCCGACTCTCCGGCGATGATCAACTGCCCCGGGTTGTTGTGACCAACTCGCATCCCCTGGCCGTCGTCAAATTGAATGTGGACGCCAGCTTCCATGGTCAACACCGGGCTCTCATCGCCTCCGACACGGATATCGCTCGATCCCTGCCAGGGAATCGACTGCTCCTGAATCACAACATCCTCGTTCACGGTCTCTCCGTAGAAGCGGTTTCGATCCACATTTTCAAAGGTCTGACCTCCATCGATGGTGCCCAGCGCTCTTGTGTGAGCGGCGATTCCCACGGTCATGTCCCGGAAGGTATTATTGGAAAACGATCCCAGGTTCCTCCCGATATCAATCCCGGCGATCTCGCAGTTCTCAAACTCTACATTATCGATAGAAAGACGACCGGCGACCAGCTCGGTAGCGGTAACGCAACCGGAGTGACGGTTGGCATCGCCGCCGCCGTCGCGAATGATCACGTGCTCCATCTCGGTCCCGGGAAGGGTACCGTCGCGAAACGCAATTCCTGCCCAGCTCCCGGCTTCTGCGTGTTCCCCCAGAAAGGACTCCATAATGATCGGGGCTGTATCGGTGCCCACCGCGATCAGGCGTCCCTCGGAATTCTGGCCAATTCGCATATCGACATCCTGACGAAATTGAAGCGTGACCCCGGCGTCGATGGTCAGGGTAGCGTCTTCGTTGACCCGAATATCGGACTCGATCTCGTAGGGACTACAGGCTGCGATGAGTTGCTGATCGCTGGTGATGGAACCACCGCTATATTCGTATTCTTCAGTGCAGGTCTCGGGACCATCACCGTCTCCATCGCCATCGGGGTCGCCGCCATCACCGTCGCCGCCATCACCGTCGCCGCCATCACCGTCGCCGCCATCACCGTCGCCGCCGTCACCGTCGCCGTCGCCGTTTTCTGTGGTGCTATTCTCCGCGCCGTTGTCCTCTCCACACCCCATCAAGACCAGGCCCGTGGACAACGAACACACCAAGATAAGCCGTATGATCATGGTCACCTTCTGCATAACAACCTCTTTTTGATAATCGATGATAATAGAAATAGCTCTTTCGGCCAGTTCACTGTGAACGACCAGCTCGGCGCTGAATCACCCTCCACAATGGGACCTAGTTTGGAGCCGACCGTATCAATGAAGCCGACAAGAATCAAACCGCTTCCCCCCGCGAAGTACGAAGGCCACGATCGCCCGGCAAGGTCCGCAAGCTCAGAGCACCGAATGTCTTCCAGGGCGATTTGGTAGTTGACGTTCGTTTGGATTCCGATGTCATCTAACGAAATTCTCGGCCCGCGACAAAAGGTCCGATTGCACACGAAAATCGGCCGACGTACACTCCTTCGGAGGTTGTAGTACACCTTCGCAAAGGCAGTGCCCGTGGAACACAAAACCATTCCCTATACCGCGACTCTAACTCTCGCCTGGCTCATCGCCGTATTCGGGGTGGTGGCATTTTTTGCCACCATCTTCTTTACCTATAGCCCTACTATGGGTCTGGGGATTTATGTGACCGATGATTATAAGTGGTTTCGATCCCTTGTGGGACTTGGGCTCTTCGGCGGAGTTCCCTGCCTCATACTTTCGACCGGGATCGCCGTGGCCTCGTTCTGGAAGCACCTGCCGGTGTGGTATTTATTTATGTCGCTGGCCCTGGCCCTGGTCGCTCCGGCGACCGTGCTCTTCGGAGCGATCTTTTTTCTGTAGCCCGAGGCTGGGGTCACCGAACCCGGCGGGCCTCGGTCCTGGTGGGCCTGGAGACATCGCGAATTGACTCTACGGCGCGATGAAGCGCCTCATCGAGATCGGCCCACAGATCTTCTACGTGCTCCAGCCCCACGGAAAGTCGCAAAAGTCTGGGTGAGACTCCGCCCTGGAGCCGCGATTCTTCGTCGACGATCTGGTGGGTCAGAGACGCCGGGTGCTGGATCAGAGAATCGGTCGAGCCCAGGCTCACCGCCGCCGTGATGACCCGCACAAGCTCCATCACCGGGCCCGCCGCCGCTTCATCGTGGACCTCAAAGGAGATCATCGCTCCCGGTCCGCTCATTTGTCTGCCCACCAGACCTTGCGGATCACAGCCCGAAAGGCCGGGGTAATAAACCCTCGCTACCTGAGAGTGGTTCTGAAGGCGCCTGGCCAACTCCACCGCCCTTTTCTGAGCCGCTTGCAGGCGCACCGGAAGTGTCGCAAGCCCCCGGCGAAGCAGATAGGCCGCCATCGGGTGCAAGACCCCTCCGGTGGCGATGCGGATCTGACGAAGCCTGGCGGCCCACTCCTCGGTGGTCGCTACCACCCCGCCGAGCACGTCGCCGTGGCCGCCGATATATTTCGTGGCGCTGTGAACCACCAAAGTCGCCCCGAGCCGGGCCGGATTCTGCAGGACCGGGGTGGCAAAGGTGGAGTCTACGAGCACCGGAACGTCTCCGGCATCCTCTGCCAACGCCTCGATATCGATAAGATCCAGGGTCGGATTGGCCGGCGTCTCGGCGACCACCAGTGCCGTCGACGGAGATATAAGATCGGCGACCTCTTCCGGCCTGGCCCATACCACGTCCAGACCGGTCAGCCCTGACGAGAAGAGATGATCCGTGCCCCCGTAGAGCGGTCGAA
>SKNI01000700.1 GCA_007120615.1 Myxococcales bacterium
CGCCTTCAGGGTGTGGTCTCTTCGAAATCGAGCCTCGTACGTGTGTACGTCTCATTTATCGAAGCCGGCACCACCAATTTCTACTGCAGCACCAATAATAACCGCAAATGCGGCGGCCTACGCGGTTATCCCTGCAAGCACTTAAAAACATTGCTCAACGAGGCCCTTCTTCGTTATCCGCCAGAAAGAGTCGTCTCTTATCTCGGGATCTCCATGGATCCCGATGAAGCTCGAAATGCCGACAAAATTATGGCCCATTTTACCGGCAGTCCTCAGAAAGAAGAATCGGGGCAGGTCTTTAGCCGATTTCTAAACTATCTGCGCTTTGTAGAATTGGAGGATAGCAATCAGCCCGTTCCCGAATTGGCCTGGTTTTTGAGCTGAAATTTGGCGATCGACTTTAGTTCTCAGGAGAATTTTCTATGACCATCCCCGTCTCTCGTCTCCATGAAATGCCCCCAGGACTCGAAGAATCGGCGCAATTGATCGCCGACCTCGACGATTGTTTTTTCTGCGGATTCTCCAGGCTCGGCGAGCAGAATTTGGACGCCCTGCGCTCCCTGAGCGCGACTTTCAGCGGGACCCCGCTTGAGGAGCGCCTCAGTGAAGCTGTCGATCAGTTCAGCCGGGCGCAATTCTCCCGGGAGGCCTTCCAGACCATGGCCGCCGCCCGCGCTGCGATTCAAGGCGCGCGACACGATGCCATCACCGATCAACTAAGCACTCTCTTCGGGTGGGAGAACGCTCCAGCGCTGGAGCATCAACCTGTGGAGGCGCCTCCAGAGATCGCCAACTGGCTCGAGAGCACCGGCCAGTGGCTTATGGAGATCGCCCTCACCGGTTTTGCCAGCCTCGACGAAGACACCGTGGTTCCCTTCGACTCCACCCTTCGGGAGTTGCACGAGCGACCCCAGGCCCTTCGAATCGCCTCTCTTCTGACGGGCTTTCGAGAAGAACTGCTCGCCAACGCCCCGACCGCTTCGATGGAAAAAGTCCCCTCCACCCGGTGGGCCGATCTGTGGAGCCGCGCCATGCTTCACACCCTGACGCTTCCTCCCTCTTATACAGCCGAGCCCGTCTCGGGAGTATTGCGCATCATCGGCGTCGACCTTCGACACCACTCCAATATGGCCAGCTTCGTCGCCTATGGATTGCTCGACGATGGCGACAAGACCCGATTCGTGCGCACAACCTTTAGCTCCTACAAAGTGGATATCATCATCGGAGAGGAGATCTGGGGAGTTTTCTCCGAGAGCGCCTCCCCCCTGCTAAAGGCTATCGGCTCGGAAAAGGAGCTCGCCGTAACGGATATGCCTCTTTTGCCAACCGGTGACTTATTGTGGAACGGCCAGGCCAAGGTGGGCAAAAAATTCAATATGCTCAAGGAGTCCGAGAAATTCTTTGGTCCCGACGCCGATGAGAGCGCCACCATGCCGGCCCTCGACCCCCTGGATAGACATCCCGTGCAACTGGCCGTCCCGATCTATCTCGACGACTACGAGATCGAGTTCGGCGCTGAAGCAGATACCGGCGCAGTTCCTCAAATTTCCCTGGGCGATGGGTCCCAGATTGAGCTGGACGTCCAACGGATCAGCCCTCACTCCGAATTGGAGCTCGACCATATTATGGGCTCCAAGAAGATGTTCGGCCTCCTTCGGATGGACGCCGGAACCTGGCGTCTCCAACCCCTGGTCGAGACCAAGCGGAGCAAATTGGCCTTCACGGGAAGCTCGGCGAATTCTTCTAAATCCAACGCCACCGTATCCACCTTGCGAGAGCGCGCCGGCAAGCTACTTCGAAAATGAGGACTCCAGCGATGGCCGACACACAACAAGAGATCAGCAAGCGTCGTCAGGTGCTCTACTGGAGACTTTTAACGAGGATCTTTGAGGAAAAGGGAGCGCCCAATCTCGACGAGATGGCCGGCGGGATCATCGAGGACGCCGAACTCCCGACCCTTGTTGGCGATCCCAATATTTCCATCGACAATCTCATTCAACGCTACCCGGAGTTGGGCTCCGAGTTTCAGGCGCTTATCCCCAACGGCGAAGATGAAAGTGAAGATTCTGAGAGTGAAGACGCAACTCTCCGGCGGGCAGCGCTCTTCTCCAAATTAATGATGAACGTCTTCGGTCCCCAGGCTCGCCAGCCGATCATCACTGCCACGTGTTTTTCGCAGTGGCAAAACGATGTCCGTCATTTCCACCGTGGATGCGGCGCGGCTGGTGAAAGCCAGGAGTCCCAGGAAGAGTCGCGAGAAGAGATTCGCCGGGGCATCGAGGAGATGGAAGCCAGCCTCATTGAGCGCATGCAGTTGCGCGAGATCCTCAAGGACGACGAGCTGGCCGAACAGATCACGCCTTCCATGGCCATCGTTGAGCAATTGCTGCGCGATAAGGCGAACCTCTCCGACCTGGCGCTGGCAAACGCCAAGCGCATCATCCAGCGATATATCAACGAACTCAAAGAGATCCTCAAGGTCACCGTCGCCCAGACAAAGACCGGGAAAACCGATCGCTCCGTGCCCCCCAAACGGGTCTTTCGTAACCTCGATCTGGACCGCACGATCTGGAAAAACCTGGTCAATTGGAATCCCGACGACGGCAAGCTCTACGTCGACCAACTCTACTTCAAACACACCGCCCAGACCCGCCAGGCGTCGCGCCTGATCGTGGTCGTCGACCAGTCGGGCTCGATGGTCGACTCCATGGTCAACTGCACCATCCTGGCC
>SKNI01000011.1 GCA_007120615.1 Myxococcales bacterium
AGACGAAGGCTATAGTCATATAATTTCTGGCGCACTTCTTCATCGAGATTGGGGGCCGGGGCCAACTCCACGATCTTTTGACGACGACGCTGCACGGAGCAGTCTCGCTCAAAGAGGTGGACCCGATTTCCGTGGCTGTCGCCCAATAATTGAACCTCGATATGACGAGGATTGACGATATAGCGCTCCAGAAAAACGGCGGGGCTACCAAAAGCGGCCATGGACTCGCTTTTTGCCGACCGAACCGCTTCTTTGAGCTCGCTCTCCGATTCCACAAGCCGCATCCCCCGGCCTCCACCGCCGTGGGCTGCTTTCACGAGCAAGGGGTAGCCGATCTCGGCGGCCGACTCTCGGGCCTCCTCCAGATCCTCGATGGGCTTGGTCGTCCCGGGCACCATGGGAACCCCGGCCTGAGTTGCCACCTTGCGAGCCCGCAACTTATCTCCCAGCGCCCGCATCACCGCCGGTGGTGGTCCGATCCAGATCAGCCCGGCGTCGATAACTTTCTCGGCAAACTCGGCATTCTCACTCAAGAATCCGTAGCCCGGATGAATCGCATCGACCCCTTTCTCCAACGCTAATTCGATGATTCCATCACCGTTTAGATAGGCCTCCACCGGAGCACCCGGCGTTCCCACCTGATAGGCTCGGTCGGCCTTATAGCGGTGGATCGCCAGGCGATCTTCCCAGCTATAGATCGCCGTGGTGGAGATCCCTAACTCCGTGCAAGCTCGAAAAATTCGAACGGCGATTTCACCACGATTTGCAGCCAGAATATTTCGAATCGGTCGGTCCATTGAAGGTTTCCTTGTCGCTAAAAATTTGAGTCCAATCGGAATGCCAAAATCGGATTACCATCATTCGTCGTCGTCGCCATTTTCCTCTTCGATCTCACCGATGCGTTCGACGAACTCCTGGCCCACCACCCGCAACTCCGAGGTCGATGCCTCGCACCGTCCATCCTCGGTGGCAAATCGCCAGGTTCGATCGCCGACCTGAAAGTCGACGATCCCCGCCTCCTCTGAATCGAGACAGCCGGAGATAATAAAACCCTGGGTATGGGGACAGGGTCCATCTTCTACGACTTCATCGTCCTCGCCATTTTCATCGTCTTCTTCTTCGCCATTGCCTTCATCGTCATCACCCTCTTCGTCATCTGAAGCGCTCGCTCCCGGGGCTCGGCGATCGTCGTAGGCGAAGATCGAAAAACAATCGTCCTCTCCGCTGATAAACGCTGGAAGCCCGTTTAGATTCAGGACCCCCTCATCTTCATACTCCAGCGCGCTGACCGCGATCTGATGGCCCTCTTGTTCAAAAAACGCCCAGTCCGCAGGCTCCACTCTTCGGCCCACCATATCGGGGTCCCCGTGGGCCTCGATGCGGGCATCCTTCACCGAATAAACCCCGGCCACCTCGGGCGCCGAAGTACCACCATGAATCGTAAGACCCATGGAGGCGAATTCATCGAGCAACTCGCCATCGGCCCAGTCTTCGATCTCTTCCGGCAATACTTGACTCCCCGATTCATCCACACATGCCGTCATCGCAAATGCGACAGCGATAGCAAGTAAGAGCGCTGGGATCGGGAATTGACGGCTCATCTTTGTCTCCACAACTTACGAATAGGAAGCGACTCGTTCGGCAGCCTCTTCAATGATCTCCAGGGGCTGAGCGACACAAAACCGCACCAGTTGTCGTCCACCTGCCGAAGCAAAAAAAGCGTCTCCCGGAATCGACGCCACCCCGGCCTCTTCTAAAATTTTCATCGCTCCTTCCTTGGAGGTTCCACATCCCAGCCGCGAGATATCAGCGAGCACGTAATAGGCGCCCTGGGGCACATAGGGTCGAAAACCTCCGACTTCCAGGGCCTCGCAGAAGAGATCGCGATTACGTCGATACTTCTCACTCATCTCGTCGTAGTAGCTCTGCTCCAGAACCTCCAGCCCATGGGCCAGGGCGTGCTGAAGAGGAGTAGGGGGGCAGATATAAAAAAGATCGTTCACAAGACCTATCGGTTCTGCCAGATGGGCCGGCGCCGCCGCGTATCCCAGCCGCCAGCCGGTGATCGCAAAGGTCTTGGAGAATCCCGAGATCGTCACGGTCCGCTCCCACATCCCCGGCAAAGTGGCGATGCTGATATGGCGACGGTCGTCGAAGACCATATACTCATAAATCTCGTCGGTGATGGCCAACAAATCATGGGTCCGACAAAAGTCTGCGATCACCGCCAGTTCCTGAGGCCCGAAGACTTTTCCGGAGGGATTGGCCGGAGTGTTGATCAACACCGCCCGAGTGTGACTTGTGAGCACGTCCTCTAATTGCGCCGCCTCAAACGTCCACTCGGGACCATTGAGGGTTACCACCTTCGCCTGGCATCCACTGACTCGAATGGCGTTGACGTGGTAGCCGTAAAACGGTTCGAAGACGATGATCTCATCGCCCACATCAAAGAGCCCCTGCAGGGCACAGGTAAACGCTCCCGCCGCGCCGACGGTGGCGATGATTTCCCCGTCGGCGTCGACATCCAGTCCATTATATCGGCTCAACTTGGAGGCGATCGCCTTGCGAAGCTCTTCGATTCCATCATAGCGGCTGTAGGTGCTCTGATCGGCCAGGATCGCCTCCGACGCCGCCTGCAAAAGCTGTGGCGGTGAGGGAAGCGGACAAACGCCCTGCCCCAGGTTGAGCCCCCCGACTTTCTTGCACTCCTGGGTCAT
>SKNI01000513.1 GCA_007120615.1 Myxococcales bacterium
AGCGAAACCGGTGACCTGGCCAACTGGATGATCCCCGGCAAGATGGTCAAGGGAATGGGCGGCGCCATGGATCTGGTGGCCGGTGCCCGAAAGGTAGTCGTTCTGATGAGCCACACCACCCGAAAGGGAGCTCCCAAATTGCTCAAAGAGTGCAAATTGCCCCTCACCGGTGTGCGTTGCGTGGACCGCATCATCACCGATCTGGCGGTCTTCGACGTGGGTGAGGAACACCTTATTTTGCGCGAACTCGTAGAGGGCGTCGAAGTTGACGAGCTTCGAGAAAAAACCGAAGCCCATTTCGAAGTCGCCGACGACCTCAAGCCGCTGACGGTAAGCTAAATACGGAGCTCCATGGATTTCGAACCACAGATTGGCTCCATCATCGAATTTGATGCCGGTGACGAGCACCGCCTGGCCATTGTCACCGGTACGGTGGGCAAGAAAAAACTGGTCATCCACACCGCCAGTGGCGATGAGATGCGCACCACCCTGGGCGATATCACCTTTGCGCTGGGATCGGGCCCCGCAGATGATCTCAGCCGAGCCGAAAAGAAATTGCAGGACCTGGCCGACTCTATCGCCCAACGTCAAAACGACGTAGAGCTCGAAATCCTCTGGGAATTCGTCCGCGAAGAGGACTCCCCAATGAAGCCCTCGGAGCTCGCCGACCTGATCTTCTCGAACACTGAATCGGCCACAGTTCTAGCGGTGATCCGGGCGCTTAGAGAAGATCTTATTTTCTTCAAAGGGCGCCGCGACGGGCTCTATGAGCCCCGCCCCGACGGTCAGGTCGAAGACCTCCGCGAACAGGAGAGAGTTCGCCTTCGAAAGGAGCGAGAATATACAGCCGTGCTCCAGGCGATCGTCGATGTTTTGGAGCTTCCCGAAGAAGAGCGGGCTTCCCGAATCGGAAAGGCTATGGGCGAAGACGACGCTCTTCGCAATTCGATTTATCTTCTTCAGGATTTCGCAGCCCAGGGCGAAGAGTTCTTCCGCCGCGATGAAGCCCAGACCCTCCTCGATGATCTGGCCGACTTACTCGGACGCCAGCTCAAGGGTCGCCTGGGGCTTAAGGCCTTTCATCTGATGGTCGAGCTCGGGCTGTGGACCGAGCATCAAAACCTCTGTCTTCGCCGCTATCATATCGATCCTCACTTCTCTGAGGAGATCTTGGCCGCCGCAAAAGAGCTCGCTCAATCCCCCTGGCAGCCCGAGCCCTGGCGAGAAGACCTGACCTACCTGACCTGTATCACCATCGATGCGCCTCACTCCCGCGATCTCGATGATGCTCTCTCCTGCCAGCCGACCATCGAGGGAGGCTGGGAAGTGGGCATCCACGTCGCCGATCCTTCGGCCCTGGTCACCATGGACTCGCTTCTGGATCGAGAAGCCCGAAAACGAGCCACCTCGGTCTATTTGCCCACCGGCTCGATTCCTATGTTTCCCCGCTCCCTGAGCGAAGATAAATTCAGCCTGGTGGAAGATAAAGTCCGCCCCGCCATGACAACCCGGGTGATTTTTGACGAGAATTTGGAGATCATCGAGACCGAAATCGTTCCTTCGCTTATCCAGGTCAACCGCCGGCTGAGCTATGTGGAGACCGATGAGCTTCTGGAGAGCGACGACTCCGGACGCTTTGAAGATCTGGTCCAGAACCTCAAATATATCGCCGACCATTGCTATACCCGTCGCGTCGATCAGGGCGCGTTCAGCTTTGACTTACCGGACACCAAGGTGGTCGTCGACGACTCCACCGATCCTCCGACGGTGGAGGTCTCGGCGGTGGAGACCGATACCGCATCTCACGCATTGGTCAGCGAGTTGATGATCCTCAACAACGAGATGGTCGGTCGGTTTTGCACTCGAAACGAGATCCCCGTGATCTATCGAAACCAGGAGTCTCCCGACGATCCCCTGGTCGACGATGAGATCCTGGCCATCCCCGAAGGCCCGGCCCGAGCGTTTGCTCAGATCCGACGCATGAAACGCGGCGAGATTTCCACCGTCGCGGCGCTTCACTTTGGGTTGGGGATTTACGGGTATGCTCAGGCCTCCAGTCCGATTCGACGCTACTCCGATTTGATCTGTCAGCGACAGATCAAAGCGTTCCTCTCCGATCACCCCCTGCCCTATGACGACGAAGGAATCCTGGAGGTGCTGGCCGCCATCGACGCCACCCTGGGCGACGCCTCCGACACCGAGCGCGAGACCAATCGCTACTGGCTTCTCTACGACCTCGCGCAGAAAGAGGAGCCCCTCGATGCCATTGTCGTGGAACATAAAGACCCTCAAGGCAGCCGAGTTTCTGTGTTCCTCACCTATTGTGCTTATAGATCCAATGGCACGCTTCGAAGCGCAGTTCCCGTCGGGGGAGAGGTGGAAGTGGTTGTAGAACGAGCCAATCCCAGGCGCGATGCATTGACCCTGCGCCAGGCGTGACGACCGTTCAATCATCAGCGCCACGTAGTAAGTAGCGTCTTTTTTTCAACTGAGACCATGCCGTTTCAGGAGGGTTTTATCATGACTTATCGCTCGAGCTACGAATTAGAACTGGAAATGGGCTTTGCCCTTCTCGAAAAAGTGGAAGGCCCCACCGGCCCGGAACGCTTCCGCTCGGTTCCCGACGAGGGAACCTTTGACAACCTGGTCCTCGCCGGAGTCTACGGTAGTTCCGTCGACCTCGACGAGTCTCAGGACTTCTACATCTACAA
>SKNI01000020.1 GCA_007120615.1 Myxococcales bacterium
CTCTCGTTCTCGTGGAACCCGAGACGCAGTGGGAGCTGATTCATCGCGGTAGCTACGAATTCGAGGCCGCCGCCGATCGAGACGTCTCACTGCACTTCGTGAATGACGAAGAGAACCCATTCTCGTCCTTCGTTCTCACCCGACAGGGGGCCAGCCTCGGTGCCCGGCGGGTTCCGTGGTAGGCGGGCGCAGGCACGCAGGCAGGCAGGTTTTGTCATCTCGATATTCCTCCAGAAAAAGGGTGTCGAAAACTGCTGTATTTCTGTTATCGAGATTTTTGTCGCGATGTTGCGAAAATAAGGCGATCTTTTTGGTGTAAAGTGCTCAAGGTTCAACCCTCAGATCGGCGGTCTGGCCCGAAATTATTGGCTGATGTGCGTCTGTCGGTCGGTTAGAGAAAGAGAAAGAGTTGGGGATTCTCCCATGCAAATTTGGGTCGCCGATTCGAACGTCCAGGCGGAGCTTATTTGTTACAGAGGTTGTTCCGTGGTGTCGTTTTGTGAAACGGGCCACGGGGTGAGAAAGCAAAGCCTGGATGTGCTCGAAAGGGGAATTCCACGGCAAAAGCAGGGCGGTCATAGCAGCGACAATTTGTCCGACCTGGGTGGAGCGGCTCTTGCATCAATCGACATGGTGGACGGAAGGATTCGATCGGTTTTACTAAGGAGAGCCACAGGTGAGAAAGAGAGCCGTAGAGGTCGTGTTCATTGGATTTGTAGTCGTCTCGATGGGGGCTTGTGATCGCGGCCAGGAGTCGGCGAAGACCTGGGAAGAGTTGAAGAAGGGGGAGATGACCCCCCATCAACAGGCGATGGCTGATTATGCGGGGCGCTCTCGAGGATTGATGGGGCAACGTCTGATGGGGACTGTGATGGAGGCGGCTGAGGCGGACGGATTTGGTGCGGCTATCGAGGTCTGTAAATCAGAGGCCGAGCCCATCGCCCAGGAGATCGCCGCTCGCCAGGAAATAAAGATCGGGCGGACCTCTACGAAGCTGAGAAATCCCGAGAATCAGCCACCATCGTGGGCTGTTGAGGGGGTGGAGTCCAGTCGCGGGGAGGCGTTTTATGCGGTCAGCGCAGAAGGGGAGGTGGGAGCGGCGATTCCCATCCATCTGGCAGCGCCCTGCATGAATTGCCACGGCTCCTCTCAGCACCTTGCGCCCGGGGTGGAGGAGGCGTTGACGGAGCATTATCCAGCAGATCAGGCCACAGGATATGATAAAGGAGATTTGCGAGGATGGTTCTGGGTGGAGGTGCCGCCCGAGGCGGTGGCGGTACCAGAGGTGAGCGAAGAGGCCGTGGACAAAGATGATGATGAGGAACTCTCCGCTGGAGAGGCGCTTTATGTAGAATATTGCGCCGCCTGCCACGGGAGGGACGGGCAGGGGGTCCCAAAAGCATTCCCACCGCTGGTGGGCACGGAGCGGGTGGAGGCGGACCCGTCGGCCCTGATTGTGCTGAGCCTTGACGGGGTGTCGGGCCCGTTGGAGGTCAACGGAGAGACGTATGACGGCTTTATGCCCGGCCAGGCCCAACTCTCCAATGAGAAGATGGCCACGCTCCTTACCTATATCCGCGGCGCCTGGGGTAATTCTGGCGGGGCCGTTTCTCCTGAGATGGTTGGCGATTGGCGGGCCGAGACCGCAGACCGCACCAGGGCTTGGACACAGGAGGAACTCGATGAACTAACTCGATGAACTAACTCGATGAACTCACCAGGCTGCTCTGGTCGGCTGCTCTTCGGCTCTCTCAGCCAGGCGTTTGGTCAGCCGCAGCAATTCGAATCGGATTGCAATAATCCCCGGTGATAGCAGCGCCCAGTAGCGTCGGAACTTCTCACGGCTGTTGCGGTCGGTGGTGGCCACGCGAGTCTCCATCTGAAGAATACAGTTGCCGGGCCCGCGAGCAATGGTCTCGATGCTCCAGACGATCCTGGCAAACCCCGGTTCATCGAAGGTGCGAAATTCCTCGGCGGGCATACCGATAAACTCCACATCGGCGTGCCAGGGCTGAGTGACAGCTGCCATCACAACAGACCGGCCCGGATCGTACTCCAACTCTTGCCAGTTAAGGGCGCGGACATCTTCCAGAATGGGTCGCGCCGGTGAGGACTCCGGGAGTGTTCCTTGAATCCGGGAGGGCAGCGATCGCAGTCCGAAGATTCCTCTAACTAGCGGCGACTCGCCCATAGAAAGTCGGGTCGCCGCTTCGAAGGTCACCGAAGCAGGCGCGCGGACCTCCCGACGGTGGATGTCTCGCACCTCAAAGTCGGGCATGAATGCGTCGAGACGCGTGGGGAAATGGTCTGTTTCCGCCGTACCATAGCGGGCGTAGGCCAGTCCGGCGTAGACACCGTAGGCGCCGGCGGCGGCGCCTACGGTGTAGAGAGCTGTTTTGAGGGGACCCGATTTCATTGGATTCCTCGCAGGGAGGGAGAATATGGATTGCGGCGCCTAACCTAATCAAGAAACTGACCGAAGGAAGTGCAATAATGAGCGCGGGCCGGCCCTCAAATATTCGGTCCCTATTCTCCAGAAGGCAACTTCATGCGGCGAAATAGAATTTGGCAGGACCGAAGGAGCCGGTACGCCTGCTATGCTGGTAAACTTCTACGATTCCGATTGTCACCATAAGAGAGATGACTGCTTGTGATGCTGGAAATGAAAGGGTGATGAATGAAAGAATTTAGAGCGACTGCAAGCCTGGAC
>SKNI01000331.1 GCA_007120615.1 Myxococcales bacterium
GGCATCTTTCCACCGGAGAGACACACCTCGTTGACCTGCTCTACGGGGGTGGGATTCATAAATACCACCATCTGGGTCTTCTCGTCGGCCAGGGCGTCGTGGGCGTTATGCCAGCTCTTTACATAGCTCAGGTGAGAGTAGGCTTCCTGGGCCGCCCGATCGATGCCGAGCATATCCTCCAGGATTCCGTCATGGAGAATGGAGACGTCCAATCGACGAACCGTGTCGGGAACGGTTTGATCGAAGAAGTCCTCGGTTTCATCGCCCGTAAAGCGCACCCAGAATCCGTCCTGACCATCGCCGGAGACCATCGCGAAGGCGCTGTTATCCTGGCCGGCCGCTTCTAGTTCTTGTCGCAACCGGTCGAAGTCTTCGAGCAATTCGGGCTCCAGCTCATCCACGGCGAAATAGTCCGTCTCATCCAACCGACGGCGCAGATCGGAGAAGTCGAATCCCTCCACTGAATGAACGACCCGATGGGTGGGAAAAACCTGCAGACCGGGATCGTGAATATTGACGAAGAAGCCCATCACGAATTCGTAGGGCGCCTCCGGCTCCGGTCCATCGGCGATTCGACGGCGGAAGTTTCGATAGGCCAGGGCCGTCTCGTAGCGGTGGTGGCCGTCGGCGATGAGGAGCGGACGCTCCGCCATGGCCGCTTCCACCTGGGCGTGCAATTTTTCATCCGAGATCGACCACAGACGGTGATGGATTCCATCGTCGGTGGCGATATCCACCGCGGGCTCGGCGCTGATCGCCCCATCGGAGAAGAGCACCCCGTCCACCGTGGAGTTGGGATCGTCGTAGAGAAAGAAGATCTGGCTCAGGTTGCACTCGGTGGCCTTCATCAACTCCAATCGATCTTCTTTGGGACCTTTGAGCGTTCGCTCGTGGGGCAGGACAATGCGCTCTTCGTAGTCCGCCAGCCGTCCCAGAGCGATGAATCCCCGACGGATAAAGACCTCCCCGGTCTCATCGGTGAACTCCTGTTCGTGAACGTAGATGGCCGGCTTTCGGTCCACCACCAACGTCCCTTGAGCGATCCAATCGAAGAGATGGCGTCGGGCTCGCTCGTAGCGATTATCGTCGCCGTTGTCTTTTCGTTGAATCCGATTGAGATCGAGGCGCACGATATTGGCAGGGTGTTTTTGGTATAAAACCTCCTGCTCCTCGGCACCGATGACGTCGTAGGGTGGCGCCACCAGATCGCTCATTTCTTCGGCACTTACGTCTTCCCAGGCATAACGAATGCCACGGAATGGTTTGATTTCAGCCATCTTTGATCCATCCTTATGGTAAGGTACAACTCGCGGACCTCGCTTGGTCCGGGGGACATACCACAGTAAATTGCCCGACGTCGACCCGTGGATAGGTCGTCTTTGCTAAATTCGTCACAACGCGGAACCTCTCATGGCGCAACTACAGATGCAGTGGCCACCTTTTACCGACAAACTCAAAGTGTTGGCCGTAGTCTTATTCACACTCTGGTTCGCCTCGGTAATGGTCGCCCCGTTGGGCGCGTTCGTTGACCAATATATGCTGGTCTCTCAAGGCGCCGTCTTCCAGGGACAAGTCTGGACGATCTTCACCTATTCCCTGTGGCACGCCAATTTCCTCCACCTTTTATTCAACGTGGGCGTCATCTGGCTATTCGGCGGTGAAATCTCCGCCCGATGGTCCAATCTGGAGTGGTGGCGGTTCAACGCACTCTGTGTTCTGGGCGGTGGCCTGGCGGTGGTCCTGGCCCAGCTGATCTTTGGCTCCCAACCGACTCTTGGCTACTCGGCCGCGGTCATGGGAATCATCGCCGCCTTCGCCTGGCAAAATTGGGATCGAACGATCTACCTGTTTTTCTTTCCCATGAAGGGAAAAACCTTACTTATTGTGGTCATCGTCTTCGACGCATTTCGCTTCGTCGCCGGCACATTCAGCAACGCCGAACCCATCAGCATCGCCGCTCACCTCGGTGGAATGGCCACCGGCCTGTTGATCGTCACCGGCTGGTGGCGCCCGAGCCGTTTGAAACGGCGATGGACCCGCTATCGACAACGGCGAAAATTCAAGGTGATCCGCAAGGAAGCCGAGAAGGATTATAAATATCTCAACTGACGTTTTATTACGGTCGGCCCCCCGTCCGCATCGCAAAAAGAGCGCTTTTTAGTTCCTGGGGACCGGGATGTCCGCGCTCCAAGGACGGTCGTTCTCGACATTTGCACCGATTTGCACTACAAGACTGCAATTCTTTTTTCCGCGTCCTCCGAGGCCGTGGGCTCTACAGCAAGGCAATATTATGGCTATGAAAATCACCCGCGAATTCATTCACCGGATGCCCAAAACCGACCTTCACGTCCACCTCGACGGAAGTATGCGTCTGGGCACTATTCTTGAGTTAGCTGAGAAAGAAGGCGTCGATCTCCCCGGAGATCCACAGACCGAAGACGAGCTGGCCCGGGCCATCAACATGGGCCAGATCTGCGAAGATCTCACCGATTATCTTCGGGCCTTCGACGTCACCCTTAGCGTGATGCAGACCGAAGAAGCCCTCTACCGAGCGGCCTTTGAGTTGGGCGAGGATGCCGCTCGGGAAAACGTCAAATATATGGAGGTTCGATACTCCCCGCTTCTTCACACCCGCAAAGGGCTCTCCTACCCGGTCATCGTGGAGGCAGTCGGCGAAGGACTTCGAGAAGCCAAGCGCCGCTA
>SKNI01000672.1 GCA_007120615.1 Myxococcales bacterium
ATGCCTACGACCCGGTTGCCATCCAGGAGCCCGACGACATTATTTCCCGGGCACTTGAAGACCCGTCGATTCGAGGCTTTGTAAATTGGATGCGTTTTCCCTACTACGAGGTTCAGGAACTCGATGCGGGCCACAGAGTGATCATCCGTGACCTTCGGTACGTTCATCCCGACGACGAGTGGGCGGGGATTGGACTGGTCTCGGTGGACGTAGAATGAGAGGCTAGTGCAGCCCTTCGGAGTCCCGGCGGACTGCACTGGGCGGTATACAGAATTTGGCGAGTATCTTTATCGAGGTAGAGTATGTTGAAGAAAATGGTTTTGCTGAGCATTTTTGCGCTCTTCTTGGCCGGTTGTTCCGGCGAAGACGATGACACGACCAATAATTCTACCGGTGACGATGTGGGCGTCTCCGATGCCGATATCTCCGACGCTAGCTCTGATGCGGACGCTGATGCAGACGCCAGCGAAGACTGCGATGATATCGGCGATGTCTGCGTATGCGAGCCAGACTGCGAAGAGGGACTCTGCGGGGATGACGGATGCGCAGGGACCTGCGGCTGCGATAATGGCTATGTCTGCGAAGATGAAATCTGTGAGATCGACGACCATTGCGTGGTCGACCCGGACTCCTGCGAATGCATGATGGAGAGCTGTCCCGGTGGAAACTTGCCCGTTGAGATCTGCGGTGTTCTGAGCCCCGATTGCTTTCAGGCTCTCGCCGAGGACTTCGACGCCACCTCCTGCGCCAGTTGTGATGAGGTGGAGTTTCCCGGCATCCACGCGATGTGTGAAGAGCCAGCCTGCGCCGGCGACCTCGCCGCCGTCGATGATATCCTCGATGAGCCCGTCTGCACTTGCTACCGAAGCGACGCCTGCATCGACGGAGAATGCACCGACACCTGCGGATTCGGCACCGATCGTGGTCACTTCTGTCCCTGCGACGTCAACTCCAATCAATGCGCCAGTGGCAATTGTCTGGAGGTCGAATATGAGGGCACCACCGAAAGGATCTGCACCGTGCAGTGCAATAGCGACGCCGACTGTCCTTCCTACTCCAGCGGCTGCAACTTCTCGGTCACCGTCATGAGTAATACCGTCAACTATTGCACGCCCTGAGCGGGGCTAATCGGCCAGTACCTTTGCCTTCGGTAGTTTGGCGCGAATCTCTTGCACCGCCTCGACAGACATCTCGCAATTTCGCAGGTCGAGGTAGCGAAGATTGGGAAGGGAAAGGGCGTCGACGTCGATGAAAATCCCGGGGTTTTTGCTCAGGCTGAGTCGCTCCAATCTCGGGTGAGTGGCGACGGACTCGGGCAGGGTGTCCAGGAAGTTTTCTGCCAGGTCCAGAAGCTGGAGGTTCTTTAACGCGGCGAAGTCGATGGCCGAGAGTTGTTGGACACTCAAACCGTTTCCGAAGAGATACAGGGCGATGGTGTTCGGGAATCTATCGAGCTGTGCCATGTCCTCGCGCAGAAATTCGAAGGGCAAATCTTGAAGCCCGATGATCACGGTGCGGTCTCCAATCTCCAGGTCGCCCAGAGACTGGGCCATGGGATTGACCTGGGCGGTCAGATTGGTGCGCTTCATGGTATCGTCTTCGAACACCTTAGAAGCGCGGCTCCGAATCCGGGAGAGCTGGATCTGGAGACGCTCGCGAGTCTCATCGCTGAGGGGGAGGGCCTCGATGGTCGCCGAGATGGGGATATAGAGATTGCCGCCCAGGCTATCGATGGCCTCGCAGAGTTCGACGAGGGCATCGGCGAGCTCGGCGTCGGCGCGACTGATAAGGGCGGAGGTGAGGTCGTCGCGAACGGAGAGAGCTGTGTTCAGCAGTACATGATCGGCCAGCGCAGGTTCCGAGGTGTCGACCTCTCCTGGTTCGTTTACAACCTCCAACTCCGGTCCCGGGCGCTCCATGGCCTTCAGGGAATGCTCTTCGGCGAGGAGGGAGAGAAATTGGTCGAGGAGCGAGCTCATGCGATTGGCATCAAATCGCGATTCCAATTCGGCGACGTTGGCACATAATTCCCAAAGCGGGCCCTCCTGGCGGCCGAGGCGGGCGGCCTCCCGGAATTCGCCGTCGATCAAGGCCTGCCAGTATTCCGAGAGTTCTGACAGGGCATCGGTGTTTTCCTTCGCCTGGGCGAGGATTTGCTCCGAGTTTTCCTTTCGAGGGGGATTGTTCTGGAGTCGACTTAGTCCGACCTCAAGCCAGTATGCGGCCCGTTGAAATTCGCCCATTTGGTAGAGGCCATGGCCGAGGTTGAGCTCGGCCAACGCTGAGGTGTCGCCCTGAAGTTTGGAGAGAGCGATGGCAAATCGAGAGGCCACTTCCATGAACAGACCGTCGTTCATGGCGGGGTCATCCTGATTGTCGAGGATTGCCACGGCGATATTCAACATGGTGCCCCGCATATCGGCGGAGTCGATGGCTACGAAGCCCCGTTCGGCCACCAGAAGTCCAAGAGAGGCTTCTATGGCCGCCCGGGGCGTAGAGCCTTTGAGCCACTGGAAGTAATAATAGAAAGCCGCAGCCAACTGGGGAGTACCCACTCCGTAATAATCCCAACACTCCTGGATGGTTCCCAGGTAGGCCAGGCTGCGAGCTACTTTTTCAGGTGCCCGTGATTCTTCAAGCCGCCGGGTATAGATCTTGGTGGCTTCCGGGTAGCCCGGAGAAGAGTACTCCTGATGGGTATATCGGCTCATTGGATTGGTGCTCCGGGTTTGGTGGATTCACGAGAGATGTGGCGGGTAATCTGTGGTCAGCCATTGCTAAGCCACGTACTCAGCGGTACATCAATGTGGACAGGTAATGAGTTAACTACGCCACAAGAGTTCAGAAATGCAAGAGTCTACCGAAGAGCCACGGCTAAATGTGCTGGGACAGCCCCTGAGGGACTGCTCCCATGATCCGAAGACCGGGTTTTTCCGTGACGGTTGTTGTGCCACAGGACCCGAGGACCGGGGGCTACACGTAGTCTGCACCCGAATGAGCGAAGAGTTTCTTCGGTATTCCAAGGCGCAGGGAAACGACCTGATCACACCGCGGCCGGAGTATCGTTTCCCCGGCCTAAAACCGGGCGACCAATGGTGTTTATGCGCGGCGCGCTGGCGAGAGGCCTTTGAGGCCGGGGTGGCCCCGCCTGTGGTGCTGGCGGCGACCCATCAGAAGGCACTGGAAGTGGTGGATCTGGGGGACTTGCTGCGTCATGCTCTGGACTTGCAGAAGTAGTACGGTCGGGTTGAAGTTCGAGACGCCGGGATGGCCAACATTGACCACGGACGACCAAACTCCTACTCTCGAAGCATCGCGCTTCCGATACACATGATACCTTCTGGGGAAGCGAAGTACTGGCCGTAGCTACGCGGTGGCCCATGCCTGAACCTCTGCATAACTCCAATTTCACGTTCCTCGCCGAACACGATGCGCGCCTGGCGAAGATCGGCTACGAAGCCGAGCAACTCGCCACCATCAGCCCCACGGCCTGCATGATGCAGGTGCGCATGCTCGCCGAATTTATGGCGAAGGAGACCGCCGCTTATCTCGGGGTCTACGGGATCGAAGATTCGACCTTCTATCAGATTCTCGTTCGCCTGGAGCGGGAGTCGGCCTTTCATCGAGATATTCGAACTCTCTTTCATAGCCTCCGGACCAGCGCGAACCCCGTGGTCCACGGTGAGGTTTATCTGGGGAATGCCGTCGGGGTAGCGAAGAAATATCTCCGAATTACCCGTAAGATCGCCATCTGGTTTCATCAGTCTTTCGGACGAGACCCCGGTTTTCGCCCGGGTGAGTTTATCGATCCGCCGGATCTGGCCTCCCAGCGAGAGAGTATCCTCGAGCAGAATCAGGACCTCCAGGATGCCGTTCGCGACTCCAAACACGCCGTGGAGGAGGCCAATCGAAGAGCTCTCGACGAGAAACGTCGACGGGCGACGGCCGAGGAGTTTCTGGCTCAGGTTCAAGAAGAACTCACCATCTATCGCAGCATCGCCGAGGATTACGAGGCGCGACTCATCGAGCTGCAGGCCAGCTCCGAGGCGGCCGGTGAAGTTGGGCGCGAAGAGCATCAGGAGCGGATGCTTGAGGCCACGGCATTGGTGGAACTCGACGAGCAGGAGACCCGAACCATCATCGACGCTCAGCTCCGAGAGTGCGGCTGGCGAGTCGATAGCGAGGAGCTTCGATGGGGGCAGGGCGCTCGACCTCAGGCGGGAGAACAGATGGCCATCGCCGAGGTTCCCACGAGCAGCGGACCCGCCGATTATGTGCTCTTCGACGGACTTATGCCGCTTGCGATTATCGAAGCAAAGCGCTGGGAAGAGCCCATCATCGGCGGTATCGAACAGGCCAAGCGATATAGCCTCGACTATGCACTCACTGAGGAGCAGGAGTCACCGGGCGGCCCCTGGCTCATCGATGATCTCGAATATCAAATCCCCTTTGTTTTTGCGTCCAACGGCCGGGCGTATCTGGAGCAAAATAAGACCCATTGCGGCGTCTGGTTTCAGGACCTGCGCCGCGAGATTAACCGCTCCCGGGCTCTCCTCGGCTGGTACACCCCGCGAGGACTACGTAACCTGCTCAAAAACGACACCGACAAAGCTCTGGCAATGCTCCGAGAGGAGCCTTTTGATTATCTCGGGCTTCGCTACTACCAGCGAGAAGCCGTCGAAGCGATCGAACGAGCCATCGCCCAGGGCCGTCGAACGGCGCTTCTGGCCATGGCCACGGGCACCGGCAAAACGCGAACGGCCATCGGCATGGTCTACCGAATGGTGAAGTCCGGGCTATTCAATCGGATTCTCTTTCTCGTGGATCGCACATCTCTCGGTGACCAGGCTTTTGCCGCGTTTCAGACGACCAAGCTCGAGAGTCATCGAAGTTTCACCGAGACCTACGACGCCAAGAGCCTCGACGAATCCACCATCGAGGTGGACACCCGCCTGAGCATCGCCACGGTGCAGAGCATGGTCTACCGACTCTTCGGCGACGACCGCGGCGACGACAGTAGCCAGCCGTTCATCGATGAATTCGACTGCATTATCATCGATGAGTGCCACCGGGGATATAACCTGGACCGCGAGATGAGCGAGAGGGAATTGCGCTTTCGCGACCACGATGATTACGTCTCCAAATACCGGCGGGTCATCGACTATTTCGATGCCATGACCATCGGACTTACGGCCACTCCCGCGCTGCATACGTCGAATATATTTAAAGAGTCCATCTACACCTATCGCTACCAGACCGCCGTAGTTGACGGGTTTCTGGTGGACCAACTCCCGACCATCAAGATCACCACTCAGTTGACCGCCGAAGGGCTTCATTTCGAGGCCGGTGACCAGCTCCAGATTCTGGACCCGCGCACCGGGGATATCGACTTCGCCCACACCCCCGACGAGTTGGACTTTGAGATCGATTCCTTCAATAAGGCGGTCCTCACGGAGGGGTTCAATCATGCGGTCTGCCAGGACCTCGCTGAGCGAATCGACCCCGATGAGCCGGGCAAGACCCTGATCTTCTGCGTCTCCGAGGTCCACGCCCAGAAGGTCGCCCGTGAGCTGGCCGCTGCATATGCCGAGAGCGGCCGACCCCAGACCGACAACGCCATCAAGGTCATCACGGGCTATACCGACGACACCAATGGCTGGCTTCGCCGCTTCAAGAACGAAAAGAAGCCCTCCATCGCCATCACCGTCGACTACCTGACCACCGGAATCGACGTCCCCGAAATTACAAACCTCGTCTTTTTGCGCCGCGTGCGAAGTCGGATTCTCTACGAACAAATGAAAGGCCGCGCCACACGTCTTTGCGACGAGATCAACAAGACTGCATTTCGCGTCTTTGACTACGTCCAACTCTCTGACGCCTTGGAAGCATTCACCGATATGAAGCCCGTGGTGCAGAACCCTAATATCACCCTGGAGCAAACCTTCCGGGAACTCACCACTGCCACAGACCCCGACTTCCTGGCGCTCTCTCACGGCCAGTTTATCACCAAATTAAACGCCAAACTCAAACGCCTCACCCAGGACGGTGCCCGTGAATTTGAAGAACTCGCCGGCACCTCCCCCGAGGAGTTTCTAAAGACGTTGCGTGACCAGAGTCCCGAAGAGTCGGCCTCCTGGCTGGGCGACAAAGAAGGCGTCATTCGCCAGCTCTCCACGCTTTCCTTTGTCACAAAAGGCGTGATCTACGACGACACTCCCGACAGCGTGATCCTCGTGGAGCAGAGCGAAGCGACCGAGTCCGACTACCTCCAGGACTTCGAGCACTACGTCAACGCCAGCCTCGACTCCATGGATGCACTGCGCATCGTCACCCAACGCCCCCGCGAACTGACCAGAAAGGCCCTCACCGAACTTCGCCAACAACTCGCCAGAGAGGGCTACCGCACCGAAACCCTCCAGAGAGCCTGGGCCAAAAAGACCAACCAGGACATCGCCGCCAGCATCATCGGCTTCATCCGACAGGCCGCCCTCGGCGAGCCCCTGGTGCCCTACGAAGAACGCGTGAAACAAGCGCTTCACACTATCTACGAGCGCCACCAATGGAACGCCGAGCAAGAACGTTGGCTCAAACGAATCGGCAAAAACCTCATCCAGGACCAGAACGTCGCCGACCCCCAGAACCTCGACGACGCCCCCGCATTCCAACGCTTCGGCGGCTTCGGCCGCATCAACGACACCCACTTCGACGGCCGCCTTAGAGACGTACTCGCCGAACTCAATGACGAGGTCTGGCGGTTTGATGAGGGGGCGTGATGATCGATAATTGCAATCAGAATTGAGGCGAGAGAGTCTGGTGCATCCCGAAGAATGTTTTTCTGCGAAAGTTGGATTCAACACTCATGACACGACAATATTCAGTACTTGAATTCGATTCCTATTCAGAGAAGTTTGCAGAGCCGATGGGAACGAAAACTAAGTATTGGGTTGAGCAAAATACAACATCGAAAACGATTGAATGGCTTTTTAAAATTCCACGAAAAGATACGGGCGAACACTGGGCCGAAAAGGCAGCATGGGAGTTGGCGAGGCTCATTAAGTTGCCCGCAGCACAGGTCGAGTTAGCGACCCTTGTTTTGGAAGACGAACTCGTTCACGGCACTGCCAGCAAAACATTTACTCCGGGTAACCTCTCGCTCATCCATGGCAACGAACTCTTGGAACGGATTGTGCCAAGATACGACAAAGAAAAGCGGTTTTCACAACGAGAGCACCGAATTAGTGCAATCTTTGACGCGATCGTCGAGTTTGAATTGGCTGAGGCGCCGACGAGCAGTGGAATGTCCGCTGTAGAATGTTTTGTTGGCTATATTGTCTTTGATGGTTGGATAGCGAATGTTGATCGTCATCACGAAAATTGGGGCATGCTCGCAGATTCAATTGATCGTATTGCGCCGAGTTACGACCATGCTTCCTCGCTGGGACGCTTGCTGAGCGATGAAAAGCGCACTAGAATTCTGGAAGGGCGAGATAGACTCGATGTCATCGATTTCTTAACTCGTGGCAAGGCTTCGGGCGCAATTTATCCGGTCACCGGTGAAAAGAGTGTACCGCCATGGAAATTGGTAACCGACTTGTCTCAGATGGGATATGCTACTGTTGTAAACAACTGGCTCATAAAGATTCAAGAGGTGGCACCTACCCAGCTCGACCTTATGTTTTCAGCGTTTGGACCCGACTGGTTATCCGAACCTGCACGGCGATTTGCTACTGAGATTCTAAAAACTACTCCCCAACTCATGCAGCGGGAGATGAGCAAATGACACAAAAAAACAGCAAACTCTATGTCGGATGGTACGACGCCTCAGAACACTTCTGGTATCCAGTCGGCCAGATTTGTACGACCGCAGAGGGATTCCAATTCGAATATTTAAGTGGGGCTATTCAGGCGCGAAATCTGGCCGGGTTCCGAGGGATTTTCCAGTTTCCAGATTTCAATCAGAAATACGTAAGCAAAGAACTGTTCGCCTTTTTTACGAATCGCTTGTTGACTTCATCGCGGGATAACTTTGACGAAGAAGTCGAGAAAATGGGGTTGAAAGTAACCTCCCAGGAGCTTCATCCTTTCGATGTTTTGTCGCGAACAAATGGCCGGCGCGTCACCGATACCTTTGAAGTTTATCCACCGCCCACGGTAACCGATGATTCCGTGGAACTAATTTTCTTCGTCCGCGGAGTGCGCTACCTTTCCGACGAACTCAAGAGACGTTGGGAGGACGGCAAACCACCACAACATCCACTGCGGCTATACAAAGAACCCGAAAACAAATACGATTCTTACGCGCTACGTATCTTAGATAGCGATGACTACCCATTGGGATTCGTTCCTCGGTACTATACCAAATCGTTCTATGAACTTGTCGACCGCGGCTGTCAGTACCAACTCGACCTGCTGCTTCATAATCGCCATCCTGGTTTTGTTCGTGAGCGTTTTCTTGTGAAGTTGACCTGCCGTACCTTCGATGGTTGGCGATTCCCACAGTCGGACCTCTACGAATCCATTGCAGAGCAAAGCGGCGAAAGTATTTTGGTTGCGTAAATCTATTTCTTCTGCAAGACGCCGATAATGATGACTATTGCGAGGGTAGCCCTTTTGAGCCTTACGCTATTGCGTGGAGTGTCTGGCGTCTCTGAGACAATAGGGAGCGAAGAATTTTTGGGTCAATGAATAATATCGAAGACAACGGAAAAGCGATGAACTGGCTGATAACAAAGAGGATTGGAACGGGGTTTCTGGCACTTTTTTTTGCTCTCATGCAGCAATGACGTAAGTGCCAGCCCCTGGAAATTCGCAGAGCCCGACGATGCAGTGGAAGTTCAGGAGGAGGCGCAGGAGAGAGATGCGGTAGACGAACCGGAGGTGGTCGCGCCTCCCCGAGAAGAAGAGCAGGGATGTGCGGAGTTAGAGGATTGGAAAGCCGACGATGAATTTGAATTAACGAGGCAATATCACGACGATTATGTCGATCTTACAAGACGTTATTATGAGGCGCGTTTACCGCTCGCCGTTGAGGATTGTGGTGTGTTCGCCGTCCGCGCCACAATGACTCACTCTATCCCCGATGATGAGAACCATGGAAGTTCCCTAGGGCCTGTTTGAAAACTCGTGCGTGTTCTTAGTCATCGAATGGCAAGGAAAATTGCGGCAATGAGCCACATACTCTGAAAATTTTCCGAACTCACCGCCGACTGGCGCGAAAACAACCCCGACACCGAACCGGCCTCGGAACTCCTCAAACGCATCAAAGTCGAACGCCGTCAGAAGTGGATCCACAACTACGCCCGAAAACTCGCCGACCGCGCCAGAAAACGCACCGAGAAGAAAGGCAAACCCTTCACCGACGAACAGTGGCAAGCCTATTACGACAAAAAAGTGAAAGCCGGAGAGAAGAAGTACGAAGAACCGGAACCGGTCGATCCCGAGAAGGAAGGTTTGCCGGAGATCCCGGAGAGTTGGGAGTGGGTGACTGTCGACGTGATTGCAGCAATGGTTGAATACGGCATCTCTGAGTCGATGAACGAAAAGGGACCCGGGGTACCTATATTGCGTATGCCAAATATCGTCCCTGGACAGCTTCTCTTTGAGAAGTTGAAGTACCTACCGTTTGGGCATGAGAAATTTCCCGAGTTACTTCTCCAGCCCGGCGATGTGCTCTTCAACCGAACAAACAGCCCAGAATTAGTTGGAAAAACTGCTGTATACCACGAAGGCGATCCGAAACCGTGTACATTTGCCTCGTATCTCATTCGCGTGAAGCCAATCGATTTCGACCCTGATCTTCTTGCAAGTTTTATCAATTCACCCTTCGGTGAAGTTTGGCTAAGCGAGGTGAGGAGTCAGCAAGTGGGGCAAGCAAATGTGAACGGAACAAAGTTGAAGGAACTCCGGATACCATTGATGCCATCAATGGAGCAGCGAAAGATCGCACAAAAAATACGGTTCTACGAACGGAAGTTTCAGGTCCTAACAGCGTGTACAAACAAGGTTGAACAGAATCTTGCAGTGTTGCGTGAAAGCCTCTTGGCGAGAATTATCGGCCATCAACATGAATCGTCATGAGCCCATTGAACTGACGTTTTCGCCGCTACGCTAACCAAATAGTAGTAGAACTTATCAACCGCTGTCATAGGCGGACCGTCCTAGCATTCATAGACGCTCGACCCGATAGTAGGTCGGCAGATCGCATGGCGGCAACTGCCTTTGTCGGATTTGAAAACTGTCCTTCTCTCAGTGTCAGCACGAACCGTAGAATAGCCATCTGGAGCGAAAAGCCCCGAATTCATCCATCACCCAGAAAAGGACCTGCCATGGACCTCCTAAACCGCGCAGC
>SKNI01000134.1 GCA_007120615.1 Myxococcales bacterium
CAGCAGGCCCGGCACGAAGACCCCCTTCCCAAGGGGGTCGCACGATGCGCGGCGTTCAGCCGTGCAGCGGGCGGGGGGTCGCCTCGGAGCACCCGAACGTTCTCGTTCTGCGGTCTTCCCCAAACACGCCAACACGTCCTATACCGAGTCCTCGGCCCGGGACTCCTGCTGGCCGGCGCCGACTACAGCTTTTCTACTCGCCATTACTTCGGGATACTCACCATAATGAAATGGATAATTAGACCATGAATAACCAAACGATCGATAAGATCCTAGAGACCGCCACCGCCGATTGTTTCTGGGTACCCCCAGATGTCCATATCGTGGACCGACCCGAGTTGTCCTATATCTACTCCCAGCGCCCCTCCATGAATTTCAATCGCGTCCTGCGGGCTCGGCCCTCACAGGCCGCCCCCCACCGGCTGGTCGCCGAGGTCCTCAAGGCCCATGGCGACGGCAATAGCCAGTGGACCCTGAATGCGATGAGTGACACCCCACCGATGCGCCTTGCTCTTCAGGATGCGGGCTATAAAGAGGGAGCGCTTCACCACGCCTATGCGATTGAAGTCGATGCCTACGACCGCCGGCCACCGAAAGACGTCCAGGTCAACCCCGTCGAGTCCGTCGATGATCTGCGCACACTTTACGAGATCCGAAGTGCCGTCTTCGACACCGATCTGGCCCTAACCCGGCGAGATCTAGAGCGAGAATTAGACGCCTGCACGGGTCCTGATCGCCGAGTAGCTCGTTTTGTGGCCCACCGAAATGGCGAACCCGCAGGCTCCGCTGGGATGACCTTCTTCGACGATCTCCAATTTGCCCTGATCTGGGCCGGCGGCGTCATCGAAGACCACCGAGGCAACGGAGTATACACCGCCCTGCTCGCCGCCCGCGCCCACCTCGCCCGCCGTCGCGGCCTCCACCGCCTGGGGCTCTACGCCGTTGAGAATACCTCGGCCCCCATCGTCGATGCTCACGGGTTTGAACGCCACGGGCATTTGCAATACTTCGAGCGCGAAGAACGATCTCACGGCCATCAACACCCATCGTGAATGTTGATCTCTGTGACGACACGCTCTTCAAAACAAATATAGGTCAGAAAGGGTGTGTTATGCAGGCCCGGCATGCCCATCTCACAGCAACCCTCGTCGCATTCGATGGGAGCGAGCTCGGGACTCACCATCGTCAGAGGATTATCCCACCTGCATCCTTCGGGACGAGAGCCGGGGCCGTCGACGCCCTCCTGGTCACAGTCCGTCCATGAGCCTGCGGCTTCTTCGAACCAGGTCCGCAGCATCTCTTCATCATTCTCGATGACCACTTTTTCGGGCTCCGGAAAGGGAGGCTCACCGCATTCAGAGATGATCTGGGCGCGAAAATGACCACTATCAGTTTGCTCCACCAGCTCATCTATCGACCCCGCTCGAAGCAACTCTAGATATGCCGTCATAGCTTCTTTGATGGGTATTTCCGGCGCTCCGTCGGGCTTCTTTTGAGCCGCCTCTTCTATATCTTTCCGCGCACGCTCTCTCTTCTCGTATTCTTCGCTCGTAAGAGTTTGATTTTCCGCAACCCCGTCGCCCTGCCTCAGTTCTACGGCAAGGATTCGCCCTTCATGGAGGTGAAAATCGCGCTCACGAATTGGCCTTGAAGGCCGATCGAAGTGGTCGACTACTTCGAAATCGACATTCTCCTTCGTCAACTCCGTTCCCGCTTCGAGATCCGTCGCAGCGACCGCAATTTCTCGGTAAACCGGAACGACCTCCACATCTGACAGAGGAAGACTGAACGCATAATATGTTAGCGCGGCAATGACCAATGCGCCCAACACGCCCAGGACGGCAATGATGAGAAGGATTTTTATCTTCATTTATTCTTCCGCGCAGGGGCAGATTGCGTACACCTTGGAGCATTCACAAGCTACAATAGGCGCCATGGAAAACCAAAACGCCGATGAGATTGTAGTCCCGTATAATCTTTTATCGCCATCAATGAGCTTTCCCACTATACTGCAGGGCTTATTGACCATCTCTTTTTCTTAAGATGAGGCTTTCCATGAAGACATACCCCAAACTGGTCGCCCTTTCACTTCTGGCCTTCCTCACCGCTTGCGCCGCCCCGCCGGCTCAAACCGAGGTGAGCGCGCCATCCCCGGAAGAGACTCCCGCTGTTGCCGAGGAGTCGCCCGATATGACACACGATGAACTATTTCTTGCTACCGCGGCCAAGAAATACGACGCCCTCGTGGCCGATGAGTTCGAGACCTTTGCCCAGTATAGCTACCCCCCGGTTCTGAGCCGTGCCGGTGGAGCCCAGCAATATGCCGAAGACTATCGGCAGTCGATGGAGATGCAGGGATATACCGTCACTGCCTATTCGGTGAAGAGCTTCTCCGAGGTCTTCAACCATGGCGGCGAGTTGCAGAGTCTCCTCGTCGTCGAAATAGACTATGCGGACTTGCAGGACCCCGATGAAAGCGGCTCCGCCGAGATGCAGGTCGTCGCCATTAGCCAGGATGATGGCCAGTCCTGGACCTTCCTCGAAGTCCATACCCCCTACCTCGACGAGTTTCGCCGCAGCCATCCCAATATCAGCCCAGAGATGGAATTCTCCGGGATGAGAAATCGAGATCTCAGCAACCAATATGAGGACATGGTGGAGGAGGCCGTTGAGGAGTAAAGGGCGCC
>SKNI01000637.1 GCA_007120615.1 Myxococcales bacterium
CTTGGCTTCTCCGCCTTTCATCTGGTGGGACTTCCCGACAACGCCGTACGCGAGAGTCGCCTGCGCATCCAATCCGCCATGGAGAACCTGGCTCTCAATTTTCCGCGAAGCCGGCGGGTAACGGTGAATCTAGCTCCCGCCTCCATCCGCAAAGACGGCACCGCCCTGGACCTCCCGATCGCTCTGGCGTTAATGGTTGCCCAGGGCGACATTCCGGAGTCCGGGCCCATCGATCTGACCCGCTATCTCATCGTCGGGGAGTTGGCCTTAGACGGTCAGGTGCGCCAGGTCCGCGGCGTTTTATCGCTGGCCGTAATGGCCAGGGACCGGGGCTTTGCCGGCGTGATCGTCCCGGCCGCCAACGCCGCCGAGGCCGGGGTGGTCCGCGGCATCGACGTGGTTGCAATCGATCATCTTCGCCCCCTTATCGCCGCCCTGCAAAATCGGGGAGATCTCGACGCCCTGCGCCACGAGCCCAGCCCACCGCCCACAGACACCATCGACTCCTCCATCGACTTCGCTCAGGTCGCAGGCCAGGCGCCCGTAAAGCGCGCTCTGGAGGTCGCCGCCGCCGGTGCCCACAACGTCTTGATGATCGGTCCTCCCGGATCGGGAAAGAGCATGCTGGCCAAGAGAATCCCGACCATTCTTCCGCCAATGTCCTTTGAAGAGGCCCTGGAGACCACCCGCATCTACAGCGTCACCGGTCATCTGCACTCCCAGGGATTGATGAACCGCCGGCCCTTTCGAGCTCCTCATCACACCATCAGCGACGTGGGGCTGGCCGGCGGCGGCACCGGTATTCCCCGGCCCGGAGAGTTAAGCCTGGCTCATAACGGGGTGCTTTTTCTGGACGAGATGCCCGAATTTCGCCGTTCAGCCCTGGAAGTCTTGCGCCAACCCCTGGAGGACGGAGAGTTGACCCTGACTCGCAGCATGCTCAGCGTCACCTACCCCGCCTCCTTAATGCTTGTCGCCGCCATGAACCCGTGCCGCTGTGGCCACTTCGGTGATTCCGAGCGCTGCACCTGCAGTATCGATCAGGTTCGGCGCTACCGAAGTCGCCTCTCCGGGCCTTTATTGGATCGGATCGATCTTCATATTCACGTACCCGCCGTTCCCTATTCGAAGATACGCAGCGCTGAGCGCGGGGAGTCTTCGGCTCAGATCCGCAGCCGGGTACAGAGAGCCCGCCGGCGCCAGCGGCGGCGGTTCGCCGAGGCCGGATTACACGCCAACCATCAGATGGGCCCCGATCTCCTCCGACGCTACTGTCGCCTCAACGCGGCCGGTCACGCACTTCTGGAGGCCGCCGTAGAGCGCTTTGGACTCAGCGCCCGCAGTTGCGATCGGATCCTCAAAGTGGCCCGCACCATCGCCGACCTGGCCGGCGAAGATGAGCTCCAGCCCTCTTTTCTGGCGGAGGCGATCCAGTACCGAAATCTCGACCGCCAGCAGGAATCTCTAAACCGCCTCGCAGGGTGACCCGACTCTCCCGGAGTACGATTATTTTTCGTGGGACTCGAGATTTTTCATTGACTTGTTGCAGACTGCAAGTACATTACCTGCAACCCGCAAGTAAATATCGTTGCAGGCTGCACCTAAATACCTTCATCGAAACAGGAGAAGCATGGCGACCAGAGACATTCGAGACAGCGTTCGAGACGGTTATGACCAGGTGGTCAAAGATTCGAAAGACAGCAGTTGCTGTGGCCCCGCCTGCTGCGTTGGTGGCGATCGGGAGAAGCGCGCCCGCGATCTCGGGTATAGCGAGATCGATCTGGCCGATATCCCCGACGAAGCCAACCTTGGATTGGGCTGCGGGAATCCCACCGCAATCGCAGCTCTATCGCCAGGAGAGGTGGTCCTCGATCTGGGCTCGGGAGCCGGTATGGACGCCTTTCTTGCGGCCGCCCAGGTCGGCGATAAGGGGCAGGTCATTGGCATCGACATGACCCCTTCCATGCTCTCCAGATCCCGGAATCTTGCGACCCAGAAGGGAGTGAGTGAATACGTCGAGTTTCGGCGCGGCTATATCGAGGACCTCCCCGTTACGAGCGAGAGCGTAGACGTGATCTTATCGAATTGCGTCATCAATCTCAGCCCTGACAAGCCCGCTGTTTTCGGCGAGGCCTACCGAGTACTCAAGAGAGGCGGCAGGCTGGCGATTTCCGATATCTGTCTCACCGCGCCGCTTCCCGAAATACTCCAGCAAGCAGACGCTGCCTACGTCGGCTGCATCAGCGGCGCTCTTCTGGCCGAAGAATACGAAGCGGCTATCAAAGACGCGGGCTTTGTCGATGTCACCTGGACCAGGACCTCCGCTGCGGATCTCTTCGACGCCATCCTCTCCGATCCGACCCTCAAATCTGCTCGTGAGACCATGACGGACCGGGAAGCTGAAGAGACCCGTAACCATCTATGGAGCTATAAATTTTCGGCGGTGAAATCATGATCGACGATGTCACAGATGCCATCATTTCTATCAGTCGTCACTTCGGAGTCATGGAGCGCGATATCGTCTGCTGCGGGGAGGTCACCGTACAGCAATGCGTCGCCCTCCAATATCTGGACCGAGGTGCCCGGGATGTCACGTCGCTGGCGAAGGACCTGGGCACCTCGGTGAGCGCCACCACCAGGTTGGTTGACGGGTTGGAAAAAAAAGCGTGGCTCCAGCGGCGAAAAGA
>SKNI01000310.1 GCA_007120615.1 Myxococcales bacterium
CCCGTCAGCGCCGTCAACCCCGTCAACACCAGCGCCATCATCGGAATTATTCTTCTCATCTCAACTCACCATCGTCGTCGTCCATTGATTACTTCAGAAGCTGTCACATTATCACAACTCCGGACCGCAAGAGAAATAGACATAAAAAAACCAGAGGCGCCCTGCAACAGGCACCTCTGGTCTCGGTAATTCTATCGGTTATGAGTATCGCGAATCTTTGCGTGCTCGCTCACATCTTGATGATCTCAACACCTCGATCGCTTTCCTTCTCCTCTTGCTCCGGGCCCTCAAATTCGGGCTCCGGCCAATACGGATAAGGCCGCTCAATCTCTATGCGTTGGCGCCCACCGTGCTCGCGTTCGCGCTTCTCGCGTTCTCGTTTGAGTTCGTCGTATATGATGTAATCCGGCAGCATGGTCTTTCCTTCGGCTGGGGATATCGACATCGGGCAACTTAAACCGGATATAACCAGACAACAACGTCGCTGCGTACTGCCCGGGATGACCCGGCTGCCTCTCACTTATTATAACGTGCAGAATTCGTTCCACATTCATTTACACGTCATCTTTTCTCATCTTCTGTCCGACAACTCTTCACCTTCCCCTTTGATTATAAGGGTTTTGAGACTCGAGTCTACTTTTCATTTTCTTTTTCCTCTCCGTGCTGATCAGGCACACCTGGCCTTCGATACCCCCAGAGTGGAGTAGTGATAGTCCGATTGAATCGACCCCCTGAGCTGTGGATCACGCCCCCCCTGGAGCTGTAAACCCTGGCAAAAGTGGTGCGAATCCCATAAACCGCTCTTGACACTGCCTCTGCGATCCCTACTATGCCTAACGCTTGTTAATCTAACGGGTGTTAAACAGCTCCCAGGACTCATCGATGACCACTGACTCCAAATCCACCGATTCTCTCGATGAGCACTCCCTGACTCAGGAGTTTGTGGAAGCAGGAATGAACGAGATCGCTGCTCGCATTATGGTTGCCGCCATGCGGCTATTCTCCCTGAAAGGCTACTCCGCTACCAGCGTCCGCGAAATCGTACAGGAAGCCGATGTCACAAATCCAATGCTCTATTATTATTTCGAGAGCAAAAAGGGAGTCTTCTCCGAACTTCTCACCTTTTTGTTTACATCCATAGCCGAGACCCTCGCAGAGGTCCTCTCCGACCACGATACGATCGAAGATCAACTCCGGGCGGTCGCTCGCACCCACTTCGATGCCTGCCGAAATACTCCGGAAGTCCTGCGCTTTATCTACTCCGTGCTCTTCGGACCGGTCCAGAGTCGGCCCGAATTCGATATGATGTGCACTGTGCAAAGTCACCACGCTAACGTGCAGGCCGCCTTTGTAGCCGCCATCGAACGCGGGGAGCTTTCCCCACGCGATGGATTCGATGCTAACTTCTTAACCGAACGCTATATGGGGCTGATCAGCAACCACCTGATGGGCCTCCTGACCGCCTACGACGTGAGCGACGCCCCCCACGGACCCGAGTTCACCGCTCACATCGACGAATACCTGGGCGATGAAGCTCTGGACCGAATGCTCGACTTCTTTTTCTCCGGAGCCGGACGGCTCACCTGAGGAGACTCCATGAAATGCAGCAGTACTCACCTAACCCCGATTGTATTCGGCCTCTTATTGATCGCCTCTATCGGATGCACCTCCGAGGCCGCTCCCACCGGATCGGAGCAAGATGTCGCCGCCTCCCCCGTCGATACTCTGGTGATCTCGACGACTTCCTTCGTAGACACCTTCGAGGTCATGGGCACCGCCGATCCGCTGGAATCGGTTCATGTCTCCTCGGATCTTCCCGGACGTATCCTCGCTGCCTCCTTTGACGAGGGCGACTCCATCCGCCGTGGACAATCTCTCTTTCGGATCGATGTTGAAGTAGACGAAGCCGGTCTGCAGGCCCTGGAAACGAGAGTGAAAGCCGCCGAGCGCGAACTCAATCGGATGCAACGCCTCCGCGAAGAAGGCCTGGCCACTGCCCAACAATTGGACACCGCCGAGACCGAATTGGACAACGCCCGACAAAATCTAAGCCAGAGCCAGTTGAGCGTCTCTCGAAATCACGTCCGAAGTCCCATCTCCGGCTTTGTGGCGGTCCGCATGGCCGATGTCGGTGAATACGCCAATCCCGGAAGTCCCCTGGCCGAGATCATCGACTTCGACACCATCGTGGTCAACGCTCAGGTTCCGGAGTCCGAGGTCCGCCATGTCAACAAAGACCGCACCATCGACGTATACTTTCCGGCACTGGATCAGACCGTTGAGGGCACCATCCACCGCACCGCACTTCGAGCCACCGAGACCAGCCGCACCTTTCGCGTCGAGATCCGGGTCGACAATGAAGATCACCGAATCCGACCCGGGATGCGGGCCCGCCTTCACTTCGAGCGCGAAGCCTATGACGACGTCATCATGATCCCTCGCGACGCCGTTTTGGAAGGCTTTCGCGGCCGCGAAGCCATGATCGTCGCCGGAGACCAGACCACAGGACGCGCCGAAACCCGCACCATCACCCTGGGACCGGGAGCGGGCAATTACGTGGTCGTCACCGAAGGCCTCGAAGCCGGCCAACGGGTCATTCTGCGCGGCCACCGAGGCCTCGTCGACGGCGGTTTTGTGGAAGTCATCGATGAAGACCACCAGGGCAACACCGAGGATGATGACTCATGATAATCACCCGTTTTGCCATCGATCACGCCGTCAGCGTTTTTGTACTGATCTTCTTTATCGTGGTCGGCGGGCTCTTTGCCTACAACGGCCTCCCACGAGAGGCGGCGCCGGAAGTCCCTATCCCCGTCGTCATGGTCTCCACTCCCTATTTCGGCGTCTCCCCCGCCGATATTGAGACCCTGGTCACCATCCCCCTGGAGCGCCAATTCCAGGGACTGCGCGACCTCCGGGAGATGACCTCCACCTCCGCCGAAAGCGCCTCTCTCGTCGTCCTCGAATTCGAGCCCGACATCGACATCGACGAGGCCCTCCAGCGAATCCGCGCCGAGGTCGATAACGCCAAACCCGATCTACCTCCCGATGCCGAAGAACCCAACGTCATCGAGATCAACACCAGCGACTTTCCCATCCTCATCGCCAATATCGCTGGCGATATGGACCCCTTTCGACTCAAAAACCTGGCCGAGGACATCCAGGACGACCTCGAGGCCATCTCCGGCGTCTTAAGCGCCAGCCTCGCCGGCGGCGTGGAGCGCGAGATCCAGATCAACCTGGACCCCGAAAAGCTCCGCCAGCACGGCGTCTCTCCCAACCAGGTCATCGGCGCCATTCAGTCCGAAAACATCAACCTCCCCGGCGGCTCATTGGAGATGGGCACCATGACCTATATCGTCCGGGTCGCCGGCGAATTTCAGGACCTCGAGCCCATCAACCACATCATCGTCTCCACCGAAGAAGGCGAGCCGGTCTATCTGCGCGACGTCGCCACCGTGCGCGATGACTTTAAAGATCCCACCACCTACAGTCGACTGACCACCTGGTCGGAAAACGAAGATGGCACCCGGGAGATGATCACCAAGCCCAACGTCTCCCTGGCACTCGTAAAGCGGGGCGGGGAAAATATCATCTCCATCGCCAACGAGGCCAAAGAGATCATCGATCGCTACGACCAGATGGCCGGCGACGAGATCGAGGTCACCATCGTCAACGATATGTCGGCCATGATCGAGGCCACCGTTCACGAACTGGAAAATAATATCATCACCGGCATGATCCTGGTCCTTCTGGTGCTTTTCTTATTTATGGGTGGGTTTCGAAACGCCCTCTTTGTCGCCGTAAGTGTCCCCTTGAGCATGCTGATCACCTTTCTGGTCCTCTCCTTTATGGGGGTGACCTTGAATATGGTGGTCCTCTTCGCCCTGCTTCTGGCGCTGGGAATGCTCGTCGATAATGCCATCGTCATCGTCGAAAATATCTACCGCCACGCCTCCGAGGGAAAGAGCCGAAAACAGGCCGCCCTCGACGGCACCACCGAAGTGGGCTGGGCGATCATCGCCTCCACCTTCACCACGGTCGCCGCCTTCTTCCCCATGCTCTTTTGGCCCGGAATCATGGGCGAGTTCATGGGGTATTTGCCGCTGACCGTGATCATCACCTTGTTGAGCTCTCTCTTCGTCGCTCTGGTCATCAACCCCACGCTCTGCGCTACGTTGTTGAAGATCAACATCGAAGAAGGCGAAAAACTGGCCCCTGACACCGTCCCCGACCTTGCGATTTACCGGATTTATCGACGAGTTCTGGACTGGTCTCTCGATCACCGAACCATCATCGGAGTGCTTGCGTTTGCCGCCTTTGCCAGCACCTTTTACGTCTTCGCCCAGAACAATCAAGGCGTCGAATTCTTCCCCCAAACCACCCCGGAACAATTCAATGTCTCCCTGACCATGCCCGATGGCACCAACCTCGATCATACCGACCAGATCCTGATGGGCATGCAAGATCCCCTGGGAACCGAGCCCGATCTGGTCACCGCCTGGATCACCGACACCGGAACCCAGGGCGGCGGCGATATGGGCGGAGGCGGAAACGCCGCCCACTACGGTCAGATCTCGGTGGAATTGAAATCCATCGAAGATCAGACCTCCGACCCCTACGCCTTTATGAATCGTCTGCGAGAGGTCTACTCCCGGATTCCCGGCGCCGAAGTCGTCCTCGGCACCCAGGGCATGGGGCCTCCCACGGGGTCTCCCATCTCCATCGAAATCGCCGGTGAAGATCTCACCACCCTGGCCCGCATCTCTCAAGAGATCCGCCAGGAAATTCGCACCATCGATGGTGTCATCGACTTGAGCGACAATATCGAATTGAGCCGCCCCGAGATCCACGTCGACATCGACCGCCAGCGCGCGGCCATGCTCAATTTGAGCACGGAATCCGTCGCCCAGACCATCCGAACTGCCATCCACGGCGCCGAAGCTGGCGTCTTCCGCGAGCGCGATGAAGAATACGATATCATGGTTCGCCTCGATAAAGATCGCCGCAACTCCATCGAGGACATCCGCCAGATCACCGTGGTCAATCAGGACGGCTTTCACATCCCCCTTGTGGAAGTGGCCACCGTGGAGGTCCGCGGCGGCTCGGGCTCGATTCGCCGAAAAGATCAGGGCCGGGTCGTAACCATCACCGGAAACGCCGACGACGGCTACCTGCCGGCGGTCTTACTCGCCCAGGTTCAGGAACTCGTCGACGAGATGGAACTCCCCGCCGGCTACGAGATTCGCTACACCGGCGAACAACAAGACCAGGAGGAGGCCATGGACTTTTTGCTCAAAGCGCTCCTGGCTGCCATCTTCTTGATCACCCTCATCCTGGTCACCGAGTTCAACTCCATCGTCCAGCCCTTCATCATCATCTTCAGCGTATTCTTGAGCCTTATCGGCGTCCTATGGTCTCTAATCCTGACCGGAATGCCCTTCGGCGTCATCATGACGGGCATCGGCATCATCAGCCTCGCCGGGGTCGTGGTGAATAACTCCATCGTGCTCATCGATTATATCAATCAACTCCGAGAGCGGGGCTATAATCGCCGCGAAGCCATCGTTCAGGGCGGCCTGGTCCGCTTTCGACCGGTCATGCTCACTGCCGTCACCACCACTTTGGGACTCTTGCCCATCGTCCTCGGGATCAGTCTGGACTTCGTAAATACCCAGATCGTCTTCGGCGGCGCCTCCGTGGAGATGTGGGGACCCATGGGCACCGTCGTCGTCGGCGGATTGATGGTCGCCACCGTCTTGATCCTGGTCGTCGTCCCCGTGATGTACTCCGTGCTCGACGGCGTCTCTCAGACCGGGCGCCGACTCATGAGCCGCATCGCCGCCACGGGTCTCGTCCTCACCCTGGTTCTGCTCGCCCTTCCGGTCGCCCTTCAGGCTCAGGAGAGCCTCGATGATATCCCACAGCAGGATCTTCAGGAGATCACCGAAGAGACCGCCGTCGACATTCCCATCGACCGTCAACTCACTCTTCAGGAGGCCCGCCAACTCGTCCACGATGAAAGCTACGACGTCCAGCTCGCCGAAACTCAGATCGAGGTCGCCGACGCCACCATTCGACAGGCCTACGCCGCAATTTTACCGACCTTTTCGGCCTCCGGAAATTACACCGTCAATCAAGAGGAAATCATCCTCGATCTCGGCGGCGACGACCTCCCGCCGGGGATGGAATTTCCCGAAACCGTCATCCAACCTCGCACCGACTACCGCTGGTCCCTGAGCGCGCGCCTGGGCGTAAACTTTCGCGCCTGGCCCGGCATTCAGCAGGCCCAGGCTCAACGCCAGCTCGCCATGACTCAGGTCGAAGTCACCCGTGAAGCCCTCGATGACGCCGTGATTCAGACCTATTTCAATCTTCTCCTCGTGCGCCGCACCATCGATCTGGCCACCCAGCAGGTCGCCTCCGCCCGCACCATGCGCGACTTCACCCGGGCCCAATTCGACGCCGGCACCACCACCGAATTCGATCTCACCCGCGCCGAACTCGAACTCCACCAGCGAGAGATGGACCTGGAAAATACCCGCCTCCAATTTATCCAGGTCCGAAAAGCCCTGGCCGAACTTCTCCAGACCGAAGACGACTTCGATATCGTCGTCCCCCAACGCCCCGCCCTGCCCGCAGATCAGGACCTTCTGGAGCGTGCCGAAGAAAACCGGGCTCCCTTTCGAGCCGACGCCCACAACGAAGAGATCGCCCACTGGGCCGTCCAGGACGTCTTCTACAGCTATCTCCCCACCCTCTCCGCTACCTTCACTTTTGGTGGCGGCCGGGGAACCGCGCTGCAGCCCGGTGATCCGCAGTGGACTCTGATCTTCGGCGCCGAATGGACGTTATGGGACGGCGGACAACGGGAAGCCCTGCTTCGACAGGCCCGCGCCCGACAGGTCGCAGCCTCCATCCAATCCCAGCAGACTCGCCATCAGATCGACTCCGAAATCGACCAGTCCCTGGCCGAAGTCGACGCCGCCCGCCTTCAGATCGAGAGTTCCCAGACCACCGTGGAGCTCGCCGAGCGAACCCTTCAGCAGGCCGAGACCTCCTTTCGTTACGGCGTCGCCTCCCAACTGGAAGTCATCAACGCCCGCGACCAACTCCAGCTGGCCAGGCTCTCCCTGATCCAGGAGGAACTCCAACTCGACCTCACCATCTACCGCGTGCTCACTCTCCTCGATGGAACCGGAGCTCTCTAATACCAACTAACTTTTACGGGTGTGACCCAGGTCCGTCGGTCGAAGGGTCGGACCGGCAGGGCAACGAATGGCCAGGAGCAAGGCCGAAGCTGTGGCAAAGCCACCGCGAGAACGCAGCGACGCCGCCAGCGTTGTTCTGCCGGTTCGCAACCGAGCACCGTCGGACCTGGATCACACCCTTTTACACGCTTCACTTTGACCTTTGTCGCACCCTTACCTACACTGTGCTCGATTGCAATTTACTTGCGCTCTCTATCGAAACTTGACCTGGCACTCACCAGACCACTGGACGTGCCTCGGGAATAGCCCTCCAGAAGAGGTCGTTATTTTCGCAAAATACCGACAGAACCAAGCCCCGTCGCCGATGCGAGGAGTATCGACGACTTCATTCTAACGCGTCACTGATGGTTCCAGGGTTGAGGAAGAGTCGTTTACACCTCACCAATTTTCTCCTTGTAGACGCGGATTTCACGTCCGTATGGCAAGGCCAGTCAAACCATCAAGCCCGAAGACGAATGTCTTCTGGCCTTCTTGCCTGAAAATTGTAACTGAAGATCCTTCCACCTTCGCCAGACTTTGTGCGATCTGGGGTCTCACCATTACTAATCTCCTCCAAGGCGATGTCTTCCTCAACCCTGGCCTCATCAGTTATACTTTAGTAAACTGCCCCAAGGGCAATATCTAAACTGATGAATCTATAATCCGGAGCCCAAAAATGTCTGTTTTTCGTATCGCAGCAATCTCCCTGATTTTTCTGGCCTCTCTCTCCCTTACCGCTTGCTTCGAGCCCGATCGCGAAGGATACCGCGACATGGCCGCCGAAGAAGTCTGCGACGAGCTCGACAGTTGCGGACGACTCAACGGACAGGCCTACGATAGCTACTCCGACTGTCTCGTCGAAGAGCGCTCCCGGTTCAACTCCACATGGTCCTCCAGCCGCTGCGAAGACCGCATCAACGCCGATGCCTTCGACAGGTGTATGACCCGCGCACGACTCGCCGCCTGCGGCACCTGGCTGGACTACCTCGCGGCCCTGGATCACTGCAGCGCCGACAACGTCTGCATCGACTAGAGTGAGCCGGACCCTTCCCGCCGGACGCTCAACTACAGGAGTACCCATCATGACAAAGCCCACCGTAATCTTACGACATTGCGGCGATTACGATCCCCACCGGATCGAAAAGATCGCCGCCGACGGGCTCGATCAGATGGGACTCCAACCCCACGGCCGCACCCTGGTCAAACCCAACGTCGTGGCCTCCGGCGAGATGTTTCCCCATGCCTATACCCGCCCGGAATTCGTCGAAGGAATCCTGCGCGCCTTAAAGTCCCGCGGATCGAAGATGCGGGAGCTCGCCGTCGGAGAGCGCTCCGGCATCACCATGCCCACCCGCTTCGCCTTCAAATACGCCGGCTACTACGAGATGGCCAAACGCGTCGGCGACGTAAAACTCTACCACTTCGATGAACATACCCAGGTCGAGATCCCCCTTTATCACCAGGGCCGGCTCAGAGACTCCTTCTTCACCCCCGAACCCGTCGCAAAAGCCGACTTCTTCGTAAATTGCCCCAAATTCAAGGCTCACCCCTGGACCACGGTGACCTTCAGCATGAAGAATTATATCGGCATCCAGGACGACCGACACCGGCTCATCGATCACGATCACGCCCTCAATTATAAGGTTGCCGACCTCCAATATATTACCCAGCCTCAATTCATCGCCACCGACGCCATCATCGCCGGCGAAGGCCGCATGCTCACCCCCTTGCCCTATCGATTGGATCTGATCGCCATGGGCAACAACCAGGTCGCCTTCGACTCGGTCTGCTGCCACATCATCGGCGTCGACCCCATGAGCGTCGATCATATTCGACTGGCCCATGAGCGGGGGTTCGGACCCATCGATCTCGACAAGATTAATATCTGCGGAGACGTTCCCCTGGAAGAAGCCCAGGAGCGCGCTCAAGATTTCGAGGTCGGCCTGATCCGAGTCGAGGAATACTTCAAAGACACCAATATCCAGGCGTACTCCGGACCTCCCCCCAGCGACGTCGACGAATATTGCTGGGGAGGTTGCCCCGGCGCCTTAGAAGAAGCCATCGAGATCTTGCGGGTCTACGACAAGACCACCGACGAAAAACTTCCTCCCATGCATATCGTCTTCGGCGCCTACGACGGCCCCCTCGACGTAAAAGCCGGCGAGAAAGTCGTATTCATGGGAGATTGCGCCACCTTCCGCGGAAAAATCGCCGGCAACAACGTCGAAGTGGAAAGCCTCTACCGCGATCGCAGCGAAATCGACCCCAAAAATTTCAACGTCGACGACATCTTCGTCAAGATGGCCAAAGTCGAAACCATGCTGCTCAAAAACCGCAACAACGACGTCATGCGCATCGCCGGCTGCCCCGTCAGCGTCGCCGAGCAGGTCTTATTATTGGTCAAGGTGGCCCAGACCAAAAACCCCTACCTCGACCCCAAACAGGTCATCGGTTTCGTCAGTTGCTACCTGTCCATGCGAACCCGAACGGCCCTAAAGCGGGTCTTGCAACAACCCTATCAGCGCTCCGGTCCCACCATCCGCGGCGACGCCCGCCCCGATCAGAACCGGGCCCCCGACGACGCCGACCGCGACCTGGAGTGGGTCTAAGCACACCTGCCTCTACAGTTGAAAGAGCAGATGATAGATGGTCTTTGCCTGATCCACCTGCGCCGGAATATGAGAGAAGGAAGTGTAGATGATTTCCCCTTCACCGGTGGGCTCGTCAAAGTGAACTGCAATCGGTGCATCCCCTATCGCTCCATCCGAAGTCTCTACATCACCCTGAATCAAAATGGTCGACTCGGGACCCACTTCGGTCATAACCGCCCAGCCTCCCAGGTTGAAATAAATCCCGACCGTGACGCTATCCAGAAGCGTCTCGAGCATGGGAGAGATGACGTCGCCCGTTACGGTTTGAGTTCCTGTTCCTGACCGCACCGGTTCATAGAATACAATCGCTTCCGGAAATGTGGCTTCCACGAAGTCGTGACTCCAGTCGGTCACATAGAGCGCGCCCCCTTCTTCGACATAGGCTCGCAGATTATCCAGCATCTCCTGGAAC
>SKNI01000061.1 GCA_007120615.1 Myxococcales bacterium
CTTTGTGGAAGTTAAGAGCCGAAAAAGCAGTGAGGTAAACGCCCCGGAGCTATCGGTGACGGCTCGCAAGCGGCGAACGATTACGGGAGTGGCCCGCCGATATGCAGCACAATTTGAGCGTCGAGATACGGGATATCGCTTCGACGTGATCACTGTCGATATGAGCGAAGATCCGCCGGCGATCCATCATTTCGAGGGGGCTTTTGACTCCCAGGGCAATCCCTATTGATCGGATTGATCGGGTTCTAGAGCTGACTCCTCGGCGGTCTCAGTAAGTCTTTTCTGGAGCACGTCTTCGAAGGGGGTGCGTCGCAGAGAATCCCAGATCGCGTCGCGCATATCGAAGACCGAGGGATTCAACTCCTGGCCGTCATCGTTGAGGGAGGACGGAGCTCCTTCGATATAAAGAACGAGCTCTCCCCACCGCTCCACGTAGAGACGCTCTCCTTCGGGCGCCGAGCCGACGCGAAGACACCAGGACTCTCCATATTCGCCGGATCGGTAGGAGCTTTCGCCGCCGTGTCAAAAGGTGGCGGTTTGTTCCAGGGCGCGGGCGAAGACCTCGGCCTGCTCAACCGATCGCCACGAGCTGAGGTGAACGACCACCATCCCGCCGTCGGGGCCTCGATAACCTCGGAGGCGATCGCCATCCCAACCGGCGGCGATCTCGGAGGCCGATGGCGTGGCTTTGTCCATCTCATTGAAGTGGGTGTTGAGCCAGGAGCGGGTCTGTAATTCCCCGAGCACGGTCTCGTAGACTGGCCGATGATCGGGCAACGCCTCGGCAGCATCGAAGCGGACTTCCAACGGGAAATCATCATCGAAATAGCGTTCCGGGTGTAAGATCTGGGAGGTGGAGATCGGGGCCTTGTCGTAGATGGCGTCAAAAGATGACCACGAGCGTCCGGCCCGGGCGCGCAGGACGAATTGCATCCCACCGAAGTAAGGAAAGAGCAAGACGTCGCGCACGATGGGGGGAGCGCTGCCGAGCACGGAGTCGGTCAGCGACGGAACCGATCCGGTCGCCAGATCGGGGGCGGTGGAAGGTTGGAGTTGTTCGACGGCGCTCATCTGATCGGAGTCCATCTCGATGATGGCGGCCGCCAGCGGTGGGATATCGGCAATGCTACGGGCGCGGTTTTGAGGCAAGACTCCCTGCTCGTGAAGCTCAAAGTCGATCATCACCACCGTGGCATCTCCCTCGATCAGTGCCATGCGGGCCAGCGCAAAGTCCCCGTTTTCCTTTGATGAGAACGGTTCCAGAAGCCGGCCGATATCGAAATGCTGGTCCTGGATGGCGTGAAAGATCTCATGGGCCATCGCCGGACGCTGCACCGGTTCGGGGAGGCCTTCCATAATATATAATTCTTTAGCGCCCTGATCATAGAATCCGGCGATTTGCTCGGTGAGCATATCGAGCATCAACTGGCGGTAGTCGAGATCCTCATCGAAAAGGCCCAGTCGTTGGTAGACCTGGGCTTCAGCTTCAAACTCCTCCTGGGGGACCTCTTCGTGAAATCGTTCGATGAGCATCTGGCGAAGCTGGTCGCGATTTTGAACCCCTTTATTGATCGGTGCCTTTAACTCCAGGCCACGGATCTCGGCGACCTGCTCGGCGATACTGGAGGCTGCTTCCAGAAGGTTCTCTTCTGCCGATGGCTGGGAGGTGCGAGCTTCGGAGTCGCCACCGGTTTGGTCGACGACTTCCTCTGCGGCGACGGAAGTAGCGCAGAAAATAAGGGAGATCGCAAAGATGAAGAACCAGTGGGGATGTCGATAAGACATAAATGCTCACGGAAAAAGAGGCTGGGGTTCGTGAAGTGATGCTCAGGCTAGTACAAGATACCTATCTTTGGAGTTGTGGCCAACCGTCAGGGCGGCAGGGAGGAACTCGCTGACAAAGGTTGAAATTGACGTGGCCATCATTTCACGCTAAGTCCGGTATCGAAAGGGCTCGCCGAGCTAAGCGCTGTATGGCGAGCGGTCGACGTAAGCGTTGACGAAACTGCGGCTGCTTGAAGCACCGCTTGGTGACCAATTAAACGAACTCATGAGGAGTTACGATGCTGAAGAAAATTGTTGTTGCGTTTTGCTCGTTAGGTCTGGCCTTCTCCGTAATGGCTTGTTCCGGTGGTGATGTTACCCCTGACGAAGAGCCCACCGAAACGGTGGTGGAAGAAGCACCGGAAGAGGAAGATGAATTCGCCATTGAAGACGAGCCGGCTGAAGAAGAGCCTGCCGTTGAAGAGGAAGAAGAAGAACTGGCCGAAGAAGATGAGGCCGGGGAAGATGACGAGTATGCAGAAGGCGAAGACGCGGAAGAAGAGGCCGAGTGAAAGGCTTAGCATAATTTGACACTTTCGGTCGTAAAACTCGGAAGTAGTCGGTCAGGGCCAACCTCCGTGTTGGCCCTGTGCTTTTCTTGGCATCTACACTACCATATTGTGCAGAGTGGACCTTGACGCCGGGCTATGGGCAAGGGCATTCTTCTGGAGTAGTGGAATGGAGTCCAATCGGATGGAGGAATAAGGTGATGAGGCGATTGATGCCAGGGCTTCTGGTTATCCTGTTGATGATATTCGGGCTCGTGATCGCAGGCTGTGCCGACGATCTTTACGGGCAGTGTACCATCGATACCGATGATCGGTTGCTGAGCGAGTGCGCAAATAGCGACAGCGCCAGTTGTATCGTTGAAGAGCAACTGGAGTGTCAGACTCGAATCTGTGGAAAATATCGGGGCAGTACACCATTTTGTACCGTGGAATGTACCAGTGACGGGGACTGCCCATCAGGGGAGTGCCGCGAATTTGTCTTTCAATCAGGCCGCAATCATTGCGTGGCCGATGTCGATATACAATGAGCCTGCGGTGGGGAAAATTCTCGAAGATGTCAGGTGCTTGATGCGCCGGGAGCAAGAATGAAAGCAAAGCAAACGATTCGATCTTTTCTAGCGGTGACCATAATCTTTTTCGCCATCTCTGGGACGGCCAACGCCGAAGAGATGATGTTTGGAGAAGATGATGTCATCGATACTATGGATCATCTCGAAGAGTTGATTCAGGACGGAAAAGATCTCTACGAGAATGGTAGCTTCGAAGAGGCTAGCCTTCGCTTCTTTGACGTTTTGATGGACGAGGAGTGGGGGGCGGAAGCCTACTTTCCGGAAGCGGAATACGAGCTGGCAAAGACCCTCTTTCGTCTGGAGCTTTACCAGGGAGCGCTGGCCTACTTCGGTGCGATCGCCGAAGAAGGCGACTTTCATCCCTATTTTGAATCTGCGCTGCGCGGGCTGCTATTATTGAGCGATGTTATCCCCGGAGATATCACCCTCACCGAGCATCTCTCACGATACGCCGACCACTTTCCCAACGCCGTCCCCGATCAATATCGCGATCGCTACGCTTATGTGGTGGGGCGATATTTCTACGATAATATGGACTATGACGACGCGTTGAGGATGCTCAACAATGTCAGCACCGGCAGCCGATATTACGCCGAAGCCCGGTATATTGCCGGGATTACCCATGTTGCCAATTACGATGCCGAGCCCGCCGTCGACGCCTTCCGCGACGTTCTGCGCTTTCTCAGTACCCGTGATACCCCGATGAGCCAATTTCGAGGCCGACAACGACAGCTGCTGGACCTGACTCATCTTGGGATGGCTCGAGTCTATTATTCCACGGGACAGTTCGATACCAGTCTCAACTACTACGAGCGAGTCGACCGAGAGAGCCCGCGGTGGCCCGACTCCTTATTTGAATCGTCCTGGGGATTTTTCCAGGTTGATGAGTTCAACCAGGCCCTGGGAAATCTTCACAGTCTCAACTCCCCATTCTTTGCCGACGCCTATTTTCCAGAGGGGCCGATTCTTGCAGCGGTGATCTATTTCTATAATTGCAATTATAATCTGGTCCGCAACGTGCTCGAGGATTACGCGTATGTACATGACGGAATTAAAGACGATCTGGAGGCGATTCTGCAGGCCCATCCCGGCGAATTTGAGATGTATGAATGGGGCACCACCTGGCGATCTCGTGACGTAGGTGGAGATCCGGAGATGATGAGCGCCCTTCGAGCAGCGCTCAACGATCGTCAGCTGAGCCAGCGCTTTGAGTTGGTCGAGGCCATCGAAAAAGAGAAGGCCACTCTGGAGCAGATGTCCGACAGCTGGCAGACCAGCTTTCTCGGCGATACTCTGGCGGGAGAAGCGGTCGTGGCGCATAGCTTCGCGGTCGGGGAAGCCGGAGAGATGACCGAGCAGCGCCTGCGCCGGGTGATCGATGAGATTGATAACCTGGTCAATCAGCAGAATCGAATTCTCTTCGAGGTCGCTCGAGCCGAGCGCGGCGAGATTGAAGCTGATATTCGAGCGGGAATGATGTTGGAAGGAGAAGAGGCAGGAGCGACGTCTCTGGACGTCTCCGATGAGGATCTTTACTGGGTTTTCGACGGGGAATACTGGAAAGATGAGCTGGGGTTCTACTATTTCGACATTCGATCGGAATGCCGCAGGTGATCGGCAGGGCAAAAGTTCCTGCCGCGGAGTGTTATCGAAGTTTATAATGGCGTTTTGACTACCAAATATGAAATTCGCCGATGAAGGAGCGCGACATGAATGGCAACGCTGAGGTGAGCTGCCTCACGAGGAATAATGGGATGAGATTGTGGGCCGTGGTGATGGTAGCCCTGTTGAGTTTGCCAGCGGTGGCCACAGCTGACGAGCGAGAGGAGCGTGCCATTCCCGAAGGCGAGGCGGTTCATCAGACCGATCGCCCTCAGCTGGAAGGAGACGAAGCACCTCAATTTCAGGCCAGCCAATTCGTGGAGCAGCGAAGTTTCGAGAGTCTGCAGCGCCAGGACGAGGCCATCGTTCGGCTCCGAGAGATGATCGATCGAACCCCGGTCAATGATCCGAGCCGAGCGGAGTTTCTCTATAACCTCTCCGAGATCTTCTGGGAGCGCTCTCGCTATTATGATCATTCGGCCATCGAACAGCAGGACGAATGCCACCTCTATGACGATCAAGGAGACGAAGACGGCGCCCGCCGTTGTCGCTTCCGGATGCGGGATATGGAAGAGGAAGCGGAACGTCTTCGCGACGAGTCGGTAGACCTCTATATCGAGATCATCCGAAATTATCCGGATTTCGAAGAGTTGGATACAGTCTACTTTCATCTGGGAACCAATTTGATGGAGGTCGGCGAAAGCGACGAGGCGATCAGTGTTTTTCGCCGGTTGCTGGCCGAATTTCCCCAGACTGAATATACCCCACAGGTGATGCTCTATTTTGGAGACTATCATTTCGATGAGGGGGATATGTTTCAGGCTCTGGAATCCTATCAGCAGGTCGTCAAATTCCAGGATTCACCGATTTACGGTTACGCCCGATACAAATTGGGATGGACCTATTTCAATATCGAGAATTACGAACGGGCAATGGAGGAGTTCCTAAACGTCGTCGATATCGCAAGAGCGGCGCCCGAAGGCTCCACAGACCGATCAATGCTTCGCCAGGTCCGAGGAGACATCGTTCGAACCTACGCTCGGATCGGTTCGCCGGATCAGGCGATCGCCTTCTTCCGTGATATCGCACCGGAGCGCGAAGACTGGCTCCGCATGAGTGAGACGCTGGCCGTCTTTTATGGAGATCAGGCTGAATTTCAGACTTCGACTCGGATGTATCGAAATCTGATCGACGTCAATCGGGAAAGCGTCCAGGTCATCGATTATCAATACGAGATCGTGCGAAATCAGACCACGATTAATGCCTATGACGAGGCAGCCATTCAGGAGATCGTGCGCATGATGCGCCTGATCACGATGGCCGATGAGGGCCATTTTGAGGATGGGGACACCGAATTGTACGAGCGGATCTGGGCACGGGTCGAAGAGTCCAGCAGAAACTGGGCCAATACCTATCACCGCGAGGCCCAGCGGACTCGAAATCAGTCTCTCTACGTGATGGCCAATTACCTCTATCGCCACTATCTGGAGACCTTCACCGAGTCGGAGCACCGCTATGATATGTATTTCTTTCAAGGGGAGTTGCTCTATCAACTGGAAGCCTGGGATGAGGCTGCGCGGGCCTATGAAAGGGTCCTCGAGATCGATCCCAACGGTGAGTACACCGAGGACGCGGTTCTGGCGACGGTGCTGGCGCTCTTTGAGATCGTGGAGACCTCGGAGGAGCGAGCCCAGATTTCGGCAGATTTTGACGGGGTACCCGATGATGTCGAAGATCTCGAGATCCCCGAGCCCGAAGAGATGGACGAACTTCAGCAGCGGTTGATGGTGGCTCTGGGGAATTATATCGAGCATGTCCCCGACGGGGACCGAATGGTCAACGTGATGTACGTGATGGGGCGGACCTATTACGAATATAATCATCTGGAAGAGTCGGCCGAAATCTTTGAGATGCTGGCATTTCGCCACTCCGAATTTTTCACCGGTGAGCCCGAAGATGACGAACGGACCGTGGAGTTGGCCGTAATCGCAGCCAATCATCACCTCAGCGCGTTGACAAAATTACAGGACTTTCATCGGCTAAATGAGACGGTAGCTCGTTATCTCGACGACGCTCCGATCAATGATCGAGAATTTCAGGACGATCTCTTCACCCTTTATGAAGCGATTCGATATAACCTCTGCGTTATCCTCGATGAGGAAGAAGAGTGGGAGGAAGCAGCGCTTTGTTATGTAGCGTATGTGCAAGACTTCCCGGATTCAGAACAGGTGGATATGGCTCTGTACAACGCGGCTCTGGATTTTGAGCGTCTTCACGAAGTAGGCCGGGCCATTCAGGTTCGTCTGCTCTTGTTGAGAATGCGTCCGAATTCCGAATACGCTCCGGAGACCCTGTTTAATGTGGGAGGAAACTACCACGCTCTGGCAGTCTACGGAGAGGCCTCCGATTATTATGAAGCCTTCGTTCGCAACTTCCCCGATCACGAGAAGACCGAAGACGCCCTCTCCAATGCGGCGACCTTCCGTCAGGGGCTTGGCCAATACGATAAGGCTATCGCCAATTACGAGCGTTATCTGGAGCTCTTCGGAGCCAATAATCCCGCAGAAGCAGCGGAAGTATTCTTCGAGATCGGCCAGATCTACGAAGAGGAGAATCGGACTCGAGAAGCACGAGACCAATATCAGGCTTATCTCAACCGATATGCCAGCGACGGCACCAATGATCGACTCCTGGAGGCCCATGCCAAGATCGGGATGTATCAGTGGGAGAACGGTCAACGCCAGGACGCGCTCGATACCTTCGCAGAGATCTTACGTATTTATGAGAGAATTGACGAAGAAGAGCGGCAAGAGATGACCGGCGGGCGAGATGCAGCGGCCCAGGCACAATTTATGATCTCCGAGGACGTCTTCGAGGATGCTGAAGCCATCAAGGTGGATTCTGCGGATGAAGAAGAGATGCAGGAGCAGCTCAGAGAGAAGATGGAATATCTGGTGAAAGCCCAGGGAAGCTATGAAAAGGTGATCGAATTTGTACGTCCCGATTGGGCGATTGCGGCTCTGTATCGAATCGGTCGAGGAGCACAGGACTTCGCCGAGACCGTTCGAAATACTCATGTTCCCGATCGATTGACAGCCGATCAGCAATCGATTTACCGAGATATTCTGGAAGACCATGCGTCCGAATTCGAAGCGGTGGCGGTGGATATGTATATCATGGCCCTCGACGCCGCTCGGGATGCCAGCTGGTTCAATGATTATAGTCGAATGGCCGAGGGACATCTGGCGGAGCTTCGTCCTCGTGACTACCGTCGCCCCTCGGAGATGCGGGCGCAGCCGAGTTTCTTCCGGGATGGATTTATGCGATCGGCCTTTATTCTGGAAGTGGAAGAAGACTCGATTCTGGAAGATCTAGAAGGCGAGGAAGAAGGGGCACCTGATGATGTCGATGTGGACAGCCAGGCTGCAGGGGAGAGTGGCGAAGATAGCCCGAGCTCCTGAGAAGTTTCAATTTTGTGACCTGATTTAGGAAGATGGCGCATGCGTCAAGAGAGAGCAAACGTGATGAAACGACTGAGTGTTCTGACAATGGTGCTGGTGGCCTCTCTGGCCATGATCTTCTCTACGGCCTGTCGCAGTAGTCCAGATACAGTGGACGACGATCTGGCCCGGACCATTGAGTCCGGTGGAACGACCAATGTGGACGCCATTCGGGAGTTCGAGGAGGCCGTCGAATTGTGGAAGGCTACAGACGGCGCCGATATCGATGGCGTGAGAGGCCATCTTGAGAAGGCGCTGCGAGAGGATAGGCGCTTTGGGATTGCCTGGTTCAATCTGGGCGTCCTCGACGAGATGGAAGGTGATTTGCGGTCGGCCAGGCGGTCCTATGAACAGGCCCTTGATTACGCTCCCCGCCTTGGATCGGCCTACGTCAATATCGGAATGATCGAACTCGAAGAGGGGAATCGAGAGACGGCTCATGAGTTTTTCGATAAAGCTCTGGAAGTGCAGCCCTATAATCCGGCAGCCCACAACAATATCAGCGTTTTTATGAGGGAGCAGGAAAGATACGACGATGCCATCGGGCACGCGCGACGATCTCTGGCCGGTGACTCTCAAAATACCCGAGCGTACGCCAATCTGGCCCGGATCTACTACGATCAGGGAAACCACCAGGTGGCCCGCCTGGTTATGTTCAACGCGATTCAGATCGATGAAAACGATCCTGATCTCTATAATATCATCGGGATGGTGGAGCTGGAGCGAAATGACGTCACGTCAGCGATTTCCCGCTTTCGCCAGACATTGGAGTTGGAGCCGACACACGTTCCCGCTTTGTTGAACCTGGGGGCGATTATTTTGAACGTCCGCGATTACGACCAGGCGTTGTCCCTCTTTATGAGAGCGCTGGAGCAGGAACCCGATAATCTCGAAGCGCTTATGGCTACGGCAGTATCTCACCGAGGACAGGGGGATCTGGAAAAGGCGCGCGAATATTACGACAAAGTCATCGATCTGGACCCGGAAAACGCAGCGATTCAATTTAACCTGGCAGTGCTGGAACAGGAGCACCTGGCGCAGAATGCACAACTTGGGATCGGGACCGATGCGCCCTCCGACCCGGTGGAACAGCTGGGATGGACCGCTGATAATATGAGAAATTCCATCAGTCACTACGAGCAAGCGATCGAGCATTATCGCAACTTCTTGCACTACGAGAAGGGCGCTTATCCCGAGGAGCGAGAAGAGGCCAACAATCGCATTGAGCAAGTCCGAGAGGTCATTCGAATGACCCAGGAACAGATCCCCATGTTGGAAGAACAGCGCGATATGCTGGCCGAAGAAATGAGTCAGATGGAAGAGATGGACGACTCCTACGATGACGATCCTGTCGATGACCAGGAGTAAAGAAGAGTTACGGTTCGGGAGGAGTTCTTTGCAGGTTGCTACCAGTGTGTTAGAATCAAAGAGAACTTTTTGTCTCGACAATTCGCGCCACAGCCCTGAACTCGATCGAAAACATTGAACAATGGGCTCGGTAAGGAGAAAATGATGAAAAAGCTATTTACAGCGCTGGTGGTGGTGAGTTTCGTGATGGTTCCGGCGGTTGCCTTTGCGCAGTCGATGCCGGAAGCCGGCGCGGCGCGAGGAGACGCCGGTGGTGGAAGCGCCGCCGGGGGCGACGAGACCGTATATGATTTTGAGGGCGAGGATCTCACCGGGGGCCTGATGCGTCCGGATGGAGAGCGCCTCACCGGGGATCAACGAGGCCGCACGTCAAGTCTTATCAATATTCGCCAGGATTTTATCCCGGAGATGATTAAGAGCGTAGAAAGTTTGTGAGCGGCGTCTCCGTCATAAAAACGCGCCGTCCGGCGATGAGAGTGGAATCGAAGTTATTTTCGATAAGGTAGAATGCGATGAGTAATTTGATTCTTCAGGTTGAGATTCTCGATGATGGCGTCGTTGTAGAGACGCTGGAACTGGCCGATAAAAAGATCAAGGTCGGAAATCTCTCGACATCTCAACTTCGCCTCGATGATCCGAAGATCTCCCGGATGCACGCGGTACTTGAGAACCAGTATGATGGGACCTTTTTGGCCATCGACATGGGGAGCGCCACCGGGACTTTCGTTAACGGCAAGAAGGTCACCAAGGCGACCATCGGAGACGGCGATGAGTTGCGTTTCGGGGACACCACGGTTCGTATCTTCGTGGTTGATCCGGCAGCCCTGGCGGCCGAAGAGCAGGCCGCCGCTGCATCGGCTGTGGTAGAGGTCCCCGAAGGGCATCTTCAACTGGAAGATGGATCGGTGGTCGAGCCCTTTACGATGGAGGGCTATTAC
>SKNI01000386.1 GCA_007120615.1 Myxococcales bacterium
CCGGAGCCGGAAGGTCCCAATATCGTGGCCTACTCCCTTCTGGGCGCCGGTGGTGCTTCACTGGCGGCGGGGCTCTTATTTAGCTCCGGAATTCTCATCGGCGATACCATCACCCGCCTGGAAGACTCTCGCACCTCGGAGGGACATCAGGATATCTACGGCGCCGGTGAATTTGCCCGTGATGATGATATGAGCAGACTTCGAACCCACCAGACCATGAGCATCATCTTCCTGGCCGGCGGTGTTATTTTAGGCGCAACCGGCGGAACGCTTCTCTTTCTCGACGGCAGCGGCGACAACGAAGAGCCCGGTGCGCTCACGTTTCGACCGACCATCGGCGTTGATGTCGCCGGCGCCTCCATCTCCGGTCGCTTCTAATGGACCACCAGGCCTCGTGATGGCACCCCCTTCAGCATTGACGTTTCTGGCTGATGCGAGCCGAGATACTTCTCTCTCCGTCGAGCCCGACCGCTGGATCAAGGCATTCTCCGATGCTCTGCAGATCCAGCTTCGGGCCTATGGACGGATATTATTGCCGGTTCTCGGGCGCGGTCAGCGTCGTCACCTCCCGGAGCGCCGCTATCGTATCGGCGGAAAACTCCTCACCGCCCCCCGCCATACCGTCTGGTTTTTCGACACCCAGACCGAGGCCGACTGGCTCGATATCGCCGTCTCTTACCCCCTGGAAAATATCGACGATTGGGTCATCTTGATTCACCGAGACCAGGTCCCCGAGAAAGTCGCCCAAACCCTTCGCCCCCCGCTGGTCCCGGGCCTCAGACAGAGCCTCTCCTCTCGCCCCTGGACCATCGTCGACGTCTGCGAAACCCGAGAGGGAAACCTGGAGGTCACCGACTTCCAAAAGATTATCGCCAATCATCCCTGGCTCCGCCTGGACCATCGCACCGATACCGGCCTCTGCACCATTGAGACCTGGAAAGACCAGAAACGAATCACCGAGCTCCGCCTCGAATTGGACGTCGACCTTCAGGCCGACATCTCCGCCGACTTCCCGGTCTCCGAGCATCCCCTCCTCATCGATCCCGCCTGGAAGGCCCCAACGGAGGATCGATTATTGATCGCCGTAGCCGATGTTCTCGACGATATCTACTCCACCCTTCGCCGCCTGGTTCACCATCGGTACGAACTCAACGTCGACCGCCTCGGGCCCCTCTTCTTCTGGCGAGATTGGCCCGATGAACTCTTTGAATTCAACGAACGGGAGGACCCCCAATTTTTGGACATCGCCCACCAGATGGCTGCCATCCTGGAGCAACCGGTGGAACTCGTCTCCCAATGCCTCACCCAGTGGTTGACCCGGTGTACCTCGGTGTCCCGCTGCACCATGCCTTTTATCGGGGAGTTGAGCACCACCATGCTCCCCGACCTACACCTGACGTCGGTCGACGAGAGCCACGAACCCATCACCATCCCCGGCGAGCCCCTGTATATGGCCCTTCCTTTGTCGAAAAATCCTTGACCTCTGCCGCTGGACACTCATCTTTTTGACGATTACAAACCAGCCTGTGGTTTTTCGAACTTTCTACAATCGAGATTTTTTATGACCAGTCTCACCGAACGACTCCAGACCGTAGATCGACAGATCGTCATCGACGACACTGCCCAGCTCATCGATGATGAGGTGCGCTCTAAATCCGGCTTCTCCGGAATGGCCCTCAAAGGTGGCTATAAGGTCGTAAAGAAACTCAAGCCCAATATGATCGAAGAGGCCATCGACCACCTCCTCGACGATTTCACCGCCGCCCTCGACCCTCTTTACCAGGAATTTATCACTAAGGAGGACGTTAAAAACTTCGAGGTTTATATCCAAAACCACGACGCTCGCGCCGCCAATGACTTATTGAGCATCACCGATGCCCGGGCCGAGCGCTCCGACAAACAGGTCTTAAAGTCAACCTACTCCAAATTGCGGGGCCAGGCCGAAAAGCACGTCCGACAGGCATTACCCGGCGTCGGACGTCTCATCGACCGCCATGCCCCCAGGGCCTAACCAACACCATGGCCACCCAACAATCTCCGGCGTTTATCCTGCGCAAAGTTAAGTACGGCGAACGCCACCTCATCCTCCATCTCCTCAGCCGCGACAACGGGCGGGTCAGCGCCATCGCCCACAACGCACGGGCCAGCAAACGGCGCTTTGCTGGCGCTCTTGAACCCCTTCGCATCGTAGAGGCCTCCCTCAGCCCACCGCGCTCCGGGGATCTCTACGGCCTCGATGAGATGGAGGTCGTCCAGGACTTCCCCGGAATCGAAGACCGCCTGGAGTCCATCACCGCCGCCGGCTACGCCACCGAATTGGTCCGGGAGACCTGGCGAGAGGGCGAAGACTCCCGCCGACTCTTCGATCTTTTGACCCTTTTTTATAAACACCTCCCGGCCTGCCCTACATCGCTTGCGATCGCCCGACTGGTCTACCAATTTGAATACCAACTCTTAGATCTCTACGGCCTGGCCCCCAATATCGATCACTGCTCTCGCTGCGCCTGTCTGCCAGAGACCATGGAGCGCCTCCACTTCAGCAGGCACGGCGAAGGCCTCATCTGCACCGCCTGCCGCCACCCCGGCGATGCCGTCGCCTATATTACCCCCGAGACCCTGGCCGTCCTCCACCACCTGGCCAATCCCGATCTCCCCCTGCCCACCAGCGACATCGAAGCGGCG